>NZ_JCAHZJ010000049.1:0-29528 GCF_059489795.1 Nitrosospira sp. CT | reverse complement strand
TCGGGGGCGGGTCAGGAGCCGGAATTTTCCATTTTAGACCGGTACTGATTTCGGGGGCGGGTCAGAGCCGGAATTTTCCATTTTAGACCGGTACTGATTTCGGGGGCGGGTCACATCAGGCTCTCTTGACTATGTTGTATCGCTCGACGCATCGCCTCTGTCCTGTGGCACAGCCATGTGATATTTGTCCCATAAATCCTCCCTCTGTATCTGGCAATACTCTATACCCTCACAGCGGGATTAACACCTAATAGGTGACCCACTTTCAAAAGCCAGTGTTTTTAATCTTGGAATGGAAAATTAAGGGACCATACTTCGTTTCTTCACAGGCCCTTTGGCCTTATTAATTTTGGTTACGAGCTTCTTTATCTTCATCTGAGGGCAAATGAAGAGATCGTTTAGGATGAAGTCAAGGATATCGAGAGCGTCAAAAATATCATCTCGTGTCAACTTGTCTGAGTGACTTCCCTGGTTTCCAAGCCATTTGATGGCCAGGAGCGAATCACTTAGCTCTTTATTACGGTTTGCCAATTCTTTAATACGACTGTGCAACGTTAAACGCACCTGCTTCCCAGATTTCCTTCGGTATCTTGGCTCCTTAAGATAATCAAGCAAGCGTTCAACCGCCGCCCTTATGTGGTTGCCAGCTGATGAAAAGTCACTCCAAGAGGAAGCAAAGGAGAGCCGTAACTCTTCAATAACTAATTCAGGGTAGACATCAGCAATAATAATAAGAGGTGGAGATGGACTTACATATGTCGGATAGAAATACTCCACTTCGATATAATCACCGTTAAATGATATCTGGAAGATTTCGGTTCTACGTTCCCCCATTACTGCTACTGGTTCCCTACAATGCTCGTTATTGCATACCAATAGCATCGTAAAGCGATATCGACTCCAGTCAGGCTCCCATGCCTCATGATCATGCGCTTCCCGTGACTCGCGCGTCTCCAAGAAATGCAAAGAGTCCGGCTTCTGCTTAAGGTACCCACCACTGCAAGCTGGGCAGTGCCAGTTCGGCACGTAATTATTCTTCAGAGGTTCTTTCCAAATACTTCTGTCTACAGGCATTTTTTTGATAATGGCAAATGCATCTTCCTAACCTGCTTCTAGGTCTATGCGATTCATATTTTTAGTAATTACGACAACCCATGCTATCCATCTAATGGAAGCGCCGCGCATGAGGAATTAAAAATGGAAACTAACTTTTTCCTGGATTACCTACTCCGCCCAATCGTGCTTAGGTGCGTAAGGCAATCGGCACAAACTCCCGCTCTTCCGGTCCGATGTAATTCGCCGAAGGGCGGATAATCTTTCCATCTATCCGCTGCTCGATGATGTGCGCTGCCCAGCCGCTGGTGCGGGCAATTGCGAACAGCGGCGTGAACATGGCAGTGGGAATACCCATCATGTGATAACCCACGGCGGAGTACCAGTCCAGGTTGGGGAACATTTTCTTGATGCCCCACATCACCTTTTCCAACCGCTCGGCTATGTCGAACATTGGCATGTCTCCTGCCTCGGCCGATAGTTTTCTTGCCACATCGCGGATTACCCGGTTGCGCGGATCGCTAGTGGTATATACGGGATGGCCGAAACCCCTGATGATCTCCTTGTTCTCCACTCGGCGACGGATATCCGCCTCGGCCTCATCCGGGTTGCTGTAACGTGTCTGGATATCAAACGCGGCCTCATTCGCGCCCCCGTGTTTGCGCCCCCGCAGAGCGCCGATAGCACCGGTTATGGAGGAATAGAAATCCGATTCCGTCCCTGCAATTACCCGGGCGGTAAAGGTGGATGCATTGAACTCATGCTCGGCATACAGGATCAGGGAGGTATGCATTGCCTTTACCCAGGATTCGGGGGGTGGCTTGCCGTGCAGCAGGTGTAAAAAATGGCCGCCGATGGAATCGACATCTGATTCCAGTTCGATGCGACGGTTGTGATGCGAATAGTGGTACCAGTACAGCAGCATGGAACCCATCGAGGCCAGCAGGCGGTCTGCGATATCCCGGGCACCCTCCAGGGTGTGTATCTCTGCTTCCGGCAGCACCGTACCCAGCGCGGAAACCCCGGTTCGCAACACATCCATGGGGTGAGCGCTTGCCGGTATCACCTCCAGCAGGGTTTTTACCCTGGCCGGCAGATCGCGCAGCTTTTCCAGTTTCTCCTTGTAGGCGGCGAGCTCGGCCACCGTCGGCAGCTTTTCGTACACCAGCAGATAGGCAATTTCTTCAAATTCGCTGCTTTCCGCGATATCCAGAATGTCATAGCCGCGATAATGCAGGTCGTTCCCTGTTCGGCCGACGCTGCAAATGGCCGTATTGCCAGCCAGTACCCCGGACAACACGACAGACTTCTTCGCCTTCGGCGCAATTCTCACAGTGCTTCCATCAGGTTTATTCATTGTCAGGTTTATTCATTTTCAGGTTCTTCCGGTTTTTCGGGCTTGAAAAGATTCAGTTTCTCGTCATAGGCATGGTAGTCGAGAAATTCATACAACTCGGCACGCGTCTGCATGCTCGGAAGCGCGCTTTTTTGCGAGCCTTCCCCGCGTATTGTTCGGTATACATTCAACGCAGCGGCACTCATGGCGCGAAATGCGGAAAGTGGATAAAGCACCAGGGAAACATCTGCCCCGGCCAATTCCTCGACTGTATAAAGGGGGGTTGCGCCAAATTCCGTGATGTTGGCCAGGATGGGAACCTTCACCGCTGCCGCGAACTGCCGATAGGTTTCCAGGTCAATCACGGCCTCGGGGAAGATCATGTCCGCGCCCGCCTCCACATAAGCACAGGCCCGGTCAATGGCAGCTTGCAACCCTTCCACCGCGAGTGCATCGGTACGCGCCATGATGACGAAAGCGGGATCGGTTCTTGCATCCACTGCGGCGCCAATCCGTTCCACCATCTCCATTTCACTGACCACAGCCTTGCCTGGAAGGTGACCGCAACGCTTGACCTGCACCTGATCTTCGATATGGAGCGCGCCTGCCCCGGCTTTTATCAATGATTTTACAGTACGGCCGATATTGAGAGCGCCGCCAAAACCGGTATCCGCGTCCACCAGCAACGGCAGATCCGTGATGTCGGTGATACGTCGCACATCGACCAGCACATCGTCAATGGTGGAAATGGCAAGATCGGGTACTCCGAGGGATGCCGCAGCCACCCCCCCACCCGAGAGATACAGCGCCCTGAAGCCGCTACGCTCCGCCATGCGAGCGGCATATGCATTGATGCAGCCCGCGATCTGGAGAGGCTTTTCCGCGTCAAGCGCTGCGCGAAAACGGGAACCGGCAGAAGCGGGCATGAAAGGGGGAGAAACGAAGACGAGAATGCGACCTTATCCAAGCAGATGCTTTATCGACTCGCGCTCTCCCATTAATTCCCGGTAGCTCGCTTCCATCTTCATTCTGCTGAAATCGCTTATTTCCAGGTCGGGCACGATCTTGTACTCACCGCCCTGACAAGTCACCGGATAACCATAGATAACCCCTTCCGGAATGCCGTAGCTTCCATCCGAAGGAATGCCCATGGACACCCAGTCACCTTCAGGAGTGCCGGAAATCCAGTCGCGCATGTGGCAGAGTGCAGCGTTCGCCGCGCTGGCCGCACTCGAAGAACCGCGCGCCTCGATCACCTCCATACCACGCTTCTGTATTATAGGAATGAAATCGTTTTCCACCCATGCCATGTCATTCACGAGGTCGGGGGCATTATGGCCGTCAACCTCGGCATGACTCAAATCGGGATACTGGGCCGAGGAGTGATTGCCCCATACGATCATCTTTCTCACGCTGGAAACCGGCTGTCCGACCTTGGCAGCAAGCTGGAACACCGCGCGGTTGTGGTCCAGTCGCATCATCGACGAGAAATTGGCCGGCTTCAGGCTCGGCGCATTTTTCATCGTGATATAGGCATTGGTATTGGCAGGATTCCCCACCACCAGGACTTTCACATCGCGCCGGGCAACCTCGTCGAGCGCCCTCCCCTGCGCACGGAATATCGTACCGTTTGCCTCCAGCAGATCCTTGCGTTCCATACCCTTGGTGCGCGGGCGGGCGCCAACCAGAATGGCGATATTTGTGTCGCGAAAAGCTATTTTGGGATCGTCGGTAGCTATGACGCCCGCAAGTAATGGAAAGGCGCAGTCGTCCAGTTCCATGACAACGCCTTTCAGGGAAGGCAACGATTGAGGAATATCCAGCAATTGCAGAATGACAGGCTGATCCTCGCCAAGCATGTCGCCCGCCGCGATACGAAACAACAGGCTATAAGCTATCTGGCCGGCGGCGCCAGTTATGGCGACACGAATGGGAGTCTTCATTTTTTCTTATGCTCCTGTAGATATACTACCGGGTAATAATTTTCCATTGCGTCCTTCAGGCTGTAACGAGCCGGACCAGACAGAGGAGCGGAAAAATGAATCGCACCTCTCAGATGGATAAGTTTGGTGGACAATACTTCGGCGGACAATACTCGGGAATCGCCCCCACAATCTGCTCCAGGTGCATTGAGCACATTGAACAGGAGCAAAGAAACCGGGACTATAAAAACATTCCCCATGGGTTGTCAATTTCAGTTTGTCAATTTCATTCAGCATTCGAAGCATCTTCCCCCGGGCCGGAAAGCGGAAAGCGCAGTATGCTCCTTGATGACTCGCATGGTTGTATCCCCTGCAATAACGGTCTAAACTTAATCGCAGCCTCAACTTGATCACCTTCCAGTAACAATAACAACGGCGACAGCAGCGGGATCGAAATTGCCAAAAAAGCGCCCTAGATATCTTGATCTGCTGAAAATCCGGCAGCCCCTGCCCGCAGTGATATCGATCCTGCACCGCATCAGCGGAGCGCTGCTGTTCTTTCCCGGTATTCCTCTCGTCCTTTGCGGTCTCGACATGGCGTTGGGTTCCTCGGAAGGCTACACCCGGTTTCAATCCTTCCTGGACAATCCAGTGGCAAAACTCGGACTGATACTGGTGCTCTGGTTCTTCGTGCATCATTTCTGCGCTGGAATCCGTTATCTTGCGCTGGACCTGCATTACGGCGCAAAACTTGAACAGGCGCGGCTGAGCAGTAAACTGGTTGTGGGAGCGGGAATCGTTCTCACCCTGTTGATCGGCGCTGTGATATGGTAAAGATATGGTAAAACGTCGAGTGCGGGTGGTAACCGGCGCACATTATGGTCTTCGCGACTGGCTGGCGCAACGCGTCACCGCCGCGGTAATGGCCATCTATACCCTGATGCTGGCAGGAGTGCTGCTGGTTTCCCCCCCCCACGACTACACGTCCTTCAAGACGCTGTTCGATAACCAGTGGATGCGGGTAGCATCCTTCCTTTTTCTTCTGAGCCTGTTCTGGCATGCCTGGATCGGAATGCGCAACATACTGATGGATTACGTTCATGCTGCTGGTATTCGCTTCATTCTGGAAATACTGGTCATACTGTCACTGCTGTCTTATGCCATCTGGTCCGTGGAAATTCTCTGGATAGGTGAAGGATAGGGTGACAATAGCACGGCGAAAATTCGATGCGGTCATCGTTGGCGCAGGCGGCGGCGGGATGCGCGCAGCGCTGCAATTGTCCGAAGCGGGCCTCAAGGTGGCCGTACTGTCCAAGGTTTTCCCCACCCGCTCCCATACGGTTGCCGCCCAGGGGGGCATTGCTGCGGCGCTCGGAAACGTCACCGAAGACAACTGGCACTGGCATATGTACGACACGGTCAAAGGTTCCGATTATCTCGGCGACCAGGACGCGATCGAATTCATGTGCCGTCAGGCAGGCGAAGTAGTATATGAACTCGAACATTACGGCATGCCCTTCGACCGGCTGGAAAACGGAAAAATTTACCAGCGTCCTTTCGGGGGGCAATCACAGAATTTCGGGGGCGCACAGGCCACGCGTTCATGCGCCGTTGCTGACCGCACTGGCCATGCCATGCTGCACACGCTCTATCAGCGCAATGTGCGGGCAAATACCCAGTTTTTTGTCGAATGGATGGCACTTGATCTTATTCGTGATGAGCATGGGGATGTGTTAGGCGTCTCCGCACTCGATATCGAAACCGGCGAGGTCATGATCCTGCAGGCGAGAGCGACACTGTTTGCAACGGGCGGGGGAGCACGGATATTCAGTGCCAGCACAAATGCTTTCATCAATACCGGCGACGGTCTGGCGATGGCCGCCCGCGCGGGCGTCCCGTTACAGGACATGGAATTCTGGCAGTTTCACCCGACGGGAGTATACGGCGCAGGAATCCTTATCAGCGAGGCGGTGCGCGGGGAAGGCGGCTACCTGCTCAATAAGGACGGGGAACGTTTCATGGAGCGCTATGCCCCGCATGCGAAAGATCTTGCCAGCCGCGACGTTGTCTCGCGCGCAATGACGACGGAAATCAAGGAAGGGCATGGATGCGGCAGGGATGCTGATCATCTGCTGCTAAAGCTGGATCATCTGGGTGCGGACGTCATCAAGGCGCGACTGCCTGGCATACGTGAAATTGCCATAAAGTTTGCTCACGCAGACCCGGTCCGTGAGCCCATTCCGGTAGTGCCCACCGCGCACTACATGATGGGGGGAATTCCGACCAATTTTCACGGTCAGGTAGTAGCGCCCTACAAAACAGGACCCGAGGAAGTCGTACAGGGATTCTATGCCGTGGGGGAATGCGCGTGCGTATCCGTGCACGGAGCCAATCGCCTTGGAACCAATTCACTGCTCGATATACTCGTATTCGGTCGTGCTGCGGGCAACCAGATCATCGAAGACTTGAAAAGGAATTCCCATCATAAACATTTGCCCGGAGACGCAGCGGACAAAGCACTCGGGCGACTGGCACGGCTGGATTCCCAAAAGGATGGCGAGAACGTGTCGCAGGTAGGGGACATGCTGCGCAAAACCATGCAGGCGCATTGCGGTGTATTCCGTTTTGCGGATTTGCTCAAGCAAGGGGTGGATAAAATCTCGGAAGTGGCGCAGCGGGCCAGAAACACCGAGATCAGGGATAAAAGCCGGGTATTCAATACCGCGCGGGTGGAGGCGCTGGAACTCGATAATCTGGTCGAAGTTGCCGTAGCGACGATGGTTTCGGCTCAAGCCCGTACGGAAAGCCGGGGCGCCCATGCGAGGGATGACTTCCCCCATCGCGATGACGACAAGTGGTTGAAACACACATTGTATTTCAGCGAAGACCGGCGGCTCGATTACAAGCCGGTTCGATTGAAACCGCTGACGGTCGAATCCTTTCCACCCAAGGCACGAACTTATTAGTAACACGAACCTGTTAGAAGCACATATTGCTTCGGGCTAAATCGGAATCAAATCATGAAATTCTCGATCTACCGCTTCGATCCGGACAAGGACGAAAAGCCTTATATGCAGGACTACGAGATCGCGCTGGAACCGGCGGACAGGATGCTGCTGGATGCGTTGATACGGATAAAAACCGTGGATGACAGCCTGAGTCTGCGACGTTCCTGCCGGGAAGGCGTATGCGGTTCGGATGCGATGAACATCAACGGCCGTAACGGACTGGCGTGCATCACCCCGGTGAAAGGCCTGAAAGAACCGGTGGAATTGCGCCCGCTGCCGGGGTTGCCGGTAATACGCGACCTGATCGTCGACATGACCCAGTTCTTCAAGCAGTATCACTCGATCAAGCCCTACCTCATCAATGAAGACCCGCCGCCGGAAACCGAAAGGCTCCAGTCTCCCGAGGAAAGGGCGGAACTGGATGGACTGTACGAATGCATTCTGTGTGCGTGCTGCTCTACCGCATGTCCCTCTTTCTGGTGGAATCCCGATAAATACGTGGGACCGGCCGGCCTGCTGCAAGCGTATCGCTTTCTGGCGGACAGCCGCGATCAGGCAACCGCCGAGCGACTGGATTATCTGGAAGACCCGTACCGCCTTTTCCGCTGCCACTCCATCATGAACTGTACGGATGTATGTCCCAAAGGCTTGAACCCGATGGAAGCGATCGGCCGGATCAAGACCATGATGACCAAAAGAACCATCTGAAAGCAATGAAAGAACGCGAGCGCGCCCGCTGGCGGTGTCGGCGCGGACTGCTGGAACTGGATATCGTGCTGCAACGCTTTATGGACAAGCATTATGCCACCCTCGACGAAGCAGGCATCCGGCAGTTTGAAACACTGCTGGATTTCCCGGATACCGACTTGTGGCATATGATAGTGCAGAAGGACGAAGACGAAGGAAAGGCAGGTCTGCAACCGGTATTGCATCTGCTGCAATCGGTTTAGCAAGGAGTCTCCTGGGCAAATCAGATAACGGAAAACAGTGGGAAACGACATGGAACACAAACGTAACGCAACCCTTGATCTGGGTGACGGTAATCCGCCACTCGAATTGCCAATCCTGCCCAGCACCCTGGGACCTGATGTCGTGGACATTCGCACTCTTTACAAGAGAGGCCATGTATTCACCTACGATCCAGGCTTCATGTCCACGGCAAGCTGCAGTTCGAGCATAACTTTTATCGATGGCGACGAGGGGATTCTGCTCTACCGTGGCTACCCTATCGAACAGTTGGCGAAGCAGTGCGATTTCATGGAAGTATGCTACCTGCTGATGAATGGGGAACTGCCGAATATCGCCCAGAAGGCGTCATTCGACAAAACCATCAAGGAACACACGATGGTGCACGAGCAACTGGCGCGCTTTTATACCGGCTTCAGGCGGGACGCACATCCCATGGCGGTCATGGTAGGTGTGGTGGGCGCATTGTCCGCGTTTTATCATGACGCAATGGACATTTCCGACGCGGCACATCGTGAGCTGTCGGCCTTCCGGCTGGTTGCAAAACTGCCAACCATTACTGCAATGGCCTACAAATACAACATCGGCCAGCCTTTCATGTATCCGCGCAACAACCTCAATTATGCGGAAAACTTCATGCATATGATGTTTGCCACTCCCGCGGAGGACTATCGATCGAACCCTGTGCTCGCGCGGGCGCTTGACCGTATCCTGATCCTGCATGCCGACCATGAGCAAAATGCTTCCACCTCAACGGTGCGCCTTGCCGGTTCGACCGGCGCCAATCCGTTTGCATGCATTTCCGCCGGCATCGCCTGTCTGTGGGGACCGGCGCATGGCGGGGCGAATGAAGCGTGTCTGAACATGCTGGAAGAGATCGGTGATGAGTCACGCATTGGTGAATACATCGCCCGCGCCAAAGACCCGGACGATCCTTTCAGGCTGATGGGATTCGGCCACCGGGTATACAAGAACTTCGATCCGCGCGCCACGCTGATGCGCGAAACCTGTCACGAAGTGCTGAGTGAACTAGGTTTGCGCGACGACCCTTTATTCAAGCTTGCGCTCAAGCTGGAGAAGATCGCTCTCGAAGACGAATTCTTCGTTACCAAAAAGCTTTACCCCAATGTCGATTTCTACTCGGGCATCGTGCAGCGGGCACTGGGTATTCCCGTCTCCATGTTCACGGCGATATTCACCATGGCTCGTACCGTGGGCTGGATCGCCCAGTGGAGCGAAATGATTTCAGACCCTGAGTACAAGATCGGCCGTCCGCGCCAGCTCTATACAGGCGCCAAAACGCGCGAGGTGATTCCCATCGCCTCACGCTTGTAGACGGATTGCGAGACGACGAGACCTTTGGCCATGCTGAAGCAGTTGCACGACGATTCTCCACTATTCGGATCAAATGCGTCCTTCGTGGAGGGGCTTTACGCAGCATATCTGCAGGAACCCTTATCGGTTTCTGCCGAATGGCGTGAATACTTTGACACGCTTCAAGGGGGGGAGATCCCGGTCGAATCGGGCAAACGCGCTGCTCAACCCGCTGCCGCTGCCCAAGGCGTCGAAACGATGCGGGAAGAACGCCTGCTGACCACCGAGCGCAAGCAAATAGCCGTGCTCCAAATGATAAATGCATACCGCTTCCTCGGTGTGCGCCATGCCGATCTCGACCCTCTCAAGCATTACGATAAGCCGCACGTTCCCGAACTCGATCCGGGCTATTACGGCCTGACCGAAGCTGACATGAACAGGGTATTCGGAACCGGCTCGTTGTTCGGTCCACCTCGCGCTTCACTCAGGGAAATCCTGCAGGCGCTGCGGCAAACCTATTGCGGCAAAATCGGCGTCGAGTATATGTATATCACCGATACCGAGCAAAAACGCTGGATACAGAACCGCATCGAGGGTCCGCGTGCGCAGCCCGATTTCGAACCGGAATATAAACGGCACATTCTGGAACGGCTCACCGCGGCGGAAGGCCTGGAAAAATATCTGCATACACGGTATGTGGGGCAGAAGCGATTTTCCGGCGAAGGGGGTGAGAGCATGATTCCGCTGCTGGACAATCTGCTCCAGCGCGCAGGCCACATGGGCGTACAGCAACTGGTGATCGGGATGGCGCACCGAGGCCGTCTCAATGTACTGGTCAACACGCTCGGCAAGCTGCCGGCCGACCTGTTCCAGGAATTTGAAGGCAAGCATGCCCAGGATCTGACCGAAGGCGACGTCAAATACCACCAGGGCTTTTCCTCTGCGGTTTCCACACCGGGTGGCATCATGGGCCTCTCTCTGGCCTTCAATCCCTCTCATCTTGAAATCGTGGATCCGGTCGTTCAGGGGTCGGTGCGTGCGCGCCAGCACCGCTTGCAGGACAGGGATGGGGATCTGGTGCTGCCCGTGCTGCTGCACGGCGACGCCGCGTACTCCGCCCAGGGCGTGGTAATGGAAACACTGAACCTGTCGCAGACGCGCGGCTATGGCACCGGGGGCACGGTGCATGTCATTATCAACAATCAGATCGGTTTCACGACCTCCGATCCCCGCGATGCCCGCTCCACGCTTTATTGCACCGACGTATCGAAGATGATCGAAGCGCCGATTTTCCATGTGAATGGGGATGATCCGGAAGCGGTCGTCATGGTGACCGAAATCGCGCTCGATTTCCGCATGCAGTTTCACAAGGATGTGGTCGTGGATATGGTCTGCTACCGCACGCTGGGCCACAACGAGCAGGATGAGCCGATGGTGACCCAGCCGCTGATGTACAAGATCATCGGCCAGCATCCCGGTACGCGCAAGCTTTATGCAGACAAGCTGGAGGCCGAAGGCGTGATCGATAGCGGCACGGCCGATCGGCTGATAAAGGCGTATCGGGATGACATGGATGCGGGGCGCAATCCCAACAAGACCATCGTCTACGGCTATAAATCCCCCAACGCGGTGGACTGGACGCCGTTTCTGAAAGAAACCGCGTGGGATGCAAAAGTATCCACCGGCTTGCCTCTGGCCGAACTTCGCAAGCTGGCAGAGCGGCTCACCGATATCCCGTCTAAATTCAAGTTGCATTCGCGCGTGGAAAAAATCGTCTCCGATCGCCGCCTGATGGGAGAAGGAAAACTGCCGTTGGACTGGGGGATGGCTGAAACCCTCGCCTATGCCGCACTGTTGAACGACGGATATCCAATCCGCATTTCCGGGCAGGACTCGGGGCGCGGTACGTTCTTTCATCGCCACGCGGTTCTGCACGACCAGAACCGTGAAAGGTGGAGTGAGGGGACGTATATTCCATTGCGCCACATCAAACCGGATCAGCCGGACTTCGTGATAATCGACTCTGTATTATCCGAAGAAGCGGTTCTGGCTTTCGAATACGGCTATGCCACCGCTACGCCCGATGAGCTGGTGATGTGGGAAGCGCAGTTTGGCGATTTCGCGAATGGCGCCCAGGTTGTGATCGACCAGTTCATCGCATCCGGCCAGGCCAAATGGGGTCGCTTGTGCGGTCTGGTGATGATGCTCCCGCACGGCTACGAAGGCCAGGGACCTGAACATTCCTCCGCCCGGCTGGAACGTTATCTGCAACTGTGTGCGCAATACAACATCCAGGTATGCGTTCCAACCACCCCCGCTCAAATGTTTCACCTGCTGCGCCGCCAGATGGTGCGGCCGCTACGAAAGCCTCTCGTCATCATGAGTCCGAAAAGCCTTTTACGCCATAAGGAATCTGTATCCAGCCTGGAAGATCTGGTCGATGGCGGCTTCCGGAACATCATTTCCGATGTGGAGGAACTCGATCCGAAGAAGGTGCGGCGGCTGATTGCCTGCAGCGGAAAGGTGTACTTCGATCTTGCGGCACATCGGCGCAAGAACAAGATCGAGGATGTTGCCATTATCCGCATCGAACAACTATATCCGTTTCCCCATGATGACTTCCAGGCCGAGGTCGAGCGCTATCCGCACGCCAGGGATATACTCTGGTGCCAGGAAGAACCCCGCAATCAGGGTGCGTGGCATCGTATCCAGCACTACCTGCTGCGTCACAAGCGCCCGGCTCAGGTCCTCGGGGATGCGCTGCGCCCCTCGTCGGCCTCCCCGGCAGCGGGCTATCTGGTGAAACACAACGAACAGCAGAACGAGTTGATCGTATCTGCGTTTCGCGAAAGAATCTGAATACCTGGAGGCAGAGGAAGAATATGCGCGTCGATATCAAAGTTCCCGCGTTATCCGAATCAGTGGCCGAGGCAACGCTCCTTTCCTGGCATAAAAAGGAAGGTGAGCATGTTGAGCGTGACGAAAATCTGATCGACGTCGAAACTGATAAAGTCGTGATGGAGTTGCCAGCTCCCGCTACCGGCACACTGGCGAAAATCATCAAGGGAGATGGAGCAACAGTGACTGGGGGCGAAGTCATCGCCATGATAGATACCGAAGCAGGTGCGGTAGAGGGCAACACCCCGTCAGCTTCAGCCGCAGCCCCAACCAAGTCCAAAGCAACCGAATCCGGAGCAGCGCCTTCTGCCGCCGAAGCCAAGCCGGCCAAAAAAGAGGCAGAAGCTGCTCCGCCTTCCGCAACTGCCCCGGCTTCCACAACTGCTGCGGAAGTTCCGGGAATGATGCCTGCCGCGCAAAAACTGGCTGCACAGGAAAATCTGACACCGGAAGAAATTCGCACACTCAAAGGTAGCGGTCGCGATGGTCGCATCACCAAGGAAGACGTGGCAGCTTATGTAGAACAGAAACGCTCAACAGCCAATATCGCCCCCTTGCCTTCTCCTGCAGTTCCGCAAGCTCCGGCAACTCCGCCTGCGCCACCTGCCCCACCCGTTTCACGCGCCCCTGCCTCCGCGCCGCGGATGGCTGAAGACAAGGCTGAGGGAAAACGCAGCGAGAAAAGAGTGCCGATGTCGCGCCTGCGTGCCCGCATCGCAGAGCGTCTGGTACAGTCGCAATCCACCGCCGCCATCCTTACCACATTCAACGAAGTCAACATGCAGGCGATCATGGATTTACGCGGCCGCTACAAGGACAAATTTGAAAAAGAGCACGGCGTCAAACTTGGTCTCACGTCATTCTTTGTCAAAGCGGCGGTGGCGGCGCTCAAAAAATTTCCCATCGTCAACGCTTCAGTGGACGGCAACGATATCGTCTATCACGAATACTATGATGTCGGCATTGCGGTGAGCAGTGCGCGCGGACTGGTCGTACCCATCATTCGCAACGCGGATTCCTTGTCCCAGGCGGAAATTGAAAGGCAGGTCGCTGATTTTGGCCGCCGCGCGCAGGACGGCAAACTGACCATCGAGGAATTGATCGGGGGCACTTTCTCGATCACCAACGGCGGCGTCTTCGGTTCGATGCTTTCCACCCCTATCATCAATCCCCCGCAGAGCGCCATTCTTGGCATTCACGCAACCAAGGAGCGCCCGGTGGTCGAAAACGGCCAAATCGTGATTCGTCCGATGTGCTATCTGGCGCTATCCTATGATCATCGCATCATAGACGGGCGGGAAGCTGTGCTTTCCCTGGTAGCGATGAAGGAAGCGCTCGAATATCCCATGAGCCCCCTGCTTGAGAGCTGAGACTGCGCGGACACATGCCTGCGCGGCTTGCATCTTTCCGTTTTGCATTCCTTGCTTGAACAATAAAGAGAAAATATGTCTCAATCTTTTGATGTGGCTGTAATCGGCGCCGGTCCGGGTGGTTATGTGGCGGCAATTCGTTGTGCGCAGCTGGGCCTTAAAACTGTTTGTATCGATGAATGGAAAAACCCGCAGGACAAACCCAGCCTCGGCGGAACCTGTCTGAATGTTGGCTGCATCCCCTCGAAGGCGTTGCTGGAATCCTCGGAAAATTACGAGCGCGCCGCCCGCAAGTTCTCTGCCCATGGCATCAAAGTGGAGGGTCTGTCCGTGGACATTCCGACGATGATAGGTCGCAAGGACAAGATCGTGGCAAACTTCACCGGCGGCGTTGCCATGCTGTTGAAGAAGAACAAAGTCTCATCCCTGCATGGGCGCGCAACATTGCGCAAACGCGGCAAGGATGATGAAGCCGACCGCGAACTCTGGCAGATTGAAATCAGGAATGGAGACAAGGTGGAGACTGTGGGGGCCGAGCACGTCATCATCGCCACGGGTTCAGTGCCTCGTCAATTGGCCTCGGCCCCTGTGGACAATGAACGGATACTGGACAACGCAGGGACGCTGGCGCTGGCCGAGACGCCGAAACGGCTGGGAGTGATCGGCGGAGGCGTCATCGGCCTCGAAATGGGAAGTGTATGGCGCAGGCTGGGCGCAGAGGTCACCGTTCTCGAAGCATTGCCCGGGTTTCTGATGAGCGCGGACGAACAGGTGGCTAAGGAAGCGCGAAAAATCTTTACCCGGGAACTGGGCCTGGTTATAAATACCGGCGTCAAAATAAGCGGCATTATCCCGGGACAGGATAACATTACCGTGGAGTATTCCGATGCCGATGGAAACTCGCAAAAACTCGAGGTGGATAAACTGATTGTTGCCATCGGGCGTGTGCCTAACACTACCGGATTGGGCGCAGAAAACGTGGGATTAAAGTTGGATGAGCGGGGATATATCGAGGTGGATTCCCACTGTCGCACCAATCTGCCTGATATGTATGCCGTGGGAGATGTGGTGCGTGGTCCCATGCTGGCGCATAAAGCGTCCGAAGAAGGTGTGGCGGTGGCAGAAATGATTGCGGGACAGGCAGGACATGTGAATCTCGACACAATCCCCTGGGTTATCTATACCTCTCCGGAAATTGCCTGGGTCGGCAAGACCGAACAGGAGTTGAAAGCGACCGGCGTGGAATATAAAGCCGGACAATTCCCCTTCATGGCAAACGGACGTGCACGTGCACTGGGAGAAACCGGCGGATTTGTCAAAGTGCTCGCGGATGCAGGTACTGATCGTATTCTAGGTATCCATATGATCGGTCCCTACGTCTCCGAGCTGATCGCCGAGGCTGTGGTTGCAATGGAATTCGCAGCCAGCAGTGAAGATATCGCGCGCATCGTCCACGCGCACCCTTCCCTGTCCGAAGTCGTGCACGAGGCCGCACTGGCAGTAGATAAGCGGGCGATACATATTTAAGGAACCACTGCCCCGAAATGATGGGTAAGCTCAAGCGAATGGCAACTTCCGGAGGATTCCCTTTTACTTGTCTTTCCGTTGTCTATCCCTTGCCTATCTGCCTATCCTGCTGATCGCCTTCCAGAACTCTCTGGGCTCAGTCACTGTACCGGTGTTGTGGGACGAGCCGGCCAAAGTGCGACTCGTCTCCACAACACGAAGGTCCTGTGCCTTCATCTCGCGCTTGAGCTTATACACCATGAATGGTGACAGATTGCTGCCCGGCCCCTGTCCCTGTGTTTGCTTCCGCTCCATCTGTTCCAGGGCAACCCTCTCCTGCCACAGGTATTCCAGATCGGCAATGCGTTCCCTTGCGGGCGCCTGTTCCAGCTGAATCCGCGCCTCCACCTCACGTTCTATTTTTTTGACATGTTCGGCAGCAAGGCAGACACGCTCGGTCAGCTGCAGCACTTCCGTCTCCAATGCGGATTTGCTCGACTCGCACTCCGCGAGAAACCGGGAAGGCATCCATCTCCAATAATGCAGCCGTGTGCGAAACGGGTGGGACAGGCGCCAGTTGCATAACCGCCGGTGAGCTGTTCCTGCTTCCGTTTTGGCACGCCGCAGTCGTTCCGACAAGGATTCGAGTATCTGCCGCGCAGCCAGCACCTGATGTTCACGCTCCACCAGATCGCACACCTCCATTGGCCTCAGTTCCGCTATCAAGGCTCGCAATTCCGAGCTTGTCATATGCTCCAGCTTCTGCTTCATTTTTATGCCTGAAGTGACCATTGGATTCAATAGTATCTTCGACCTTCTTAAAAATGCATCTTGATGCTGGCCTGATAGAACTCATTGGATACATCGCCCTTGAGATCAGCGCCAGCGGCGAAGCGCAGGGCGAGGTGCATGGGTAGCGCGAACTCGACATAGGGTCCGATCCAGTTGTAGAGCGTACCGGGACTGCCTTCAATCCGGTCTACGTGAAATCGCAAGTGCTCCCAGTGAATACCGACAGAATTGATCGGGACATTTTTGAAATTGAACAGCGCTGGCTTGACACCGACGTTGACCCAGTTATGGATGAAATCCCTGGCGCGCTCATCACGAATAGCGGCATAGTAAGCAAGATACGCCTGCCCGGTAAAGAATCCGTTGTCATAGTTGAAGGTGATGCTCGGTACCACGCCTTCGGCGGCGCGAATGCCTCTGCCGACGATCCGGCTGGAAAGCAACGCGCCGTTGAGAATACCGAACTGCGGATTGATGCTCAATGTGTCATTGAAAAGGCGAAAATTCAGACCCATCCCGACTTCAGTCCACAACCCGTTACCCCCCGCGTCCACCTGCATACCGTTGGGGCCGGCAACCACCCGGCTGCGGCCGAAGTTGGGACTTGTCCAGAGCCAGCTATAGAAAGTGAAGTCGATGTTGTCGGCGACTTCATAACCCGCATCGAGTATGGTCTGGAAACCAAAGAACGAGTCCTGCTTCAAGGTCACGCCACCGTGAAACTTCTCCTTGTCGAAGCCATGATCCTTGTCAGGAGCAGCCTGCCATCCGCCTTCTGCATGCCCCTTCATATGAATCACTCTGGCTTCTTTGATCTCCTTGACTTCGGATTTCCTGGGCTCGCCCCCGGTTTGCGCAAAGGCTGGATGCGTCACGCCAGAGGACGGCGCCCTCTTCAGGTTCACACCTCCATGGTGCCCCTTGCCGCGCACATCCTGAGCTTCCTGATTCTCCAGCCGTCCTTCCAGCTCAGCGATTCTCGCCTCCAGCAGTTCCAGTTTCTTCCTGAGCTCGTCTTCTGTTTGCGCAAGTGCCAATGCGTTGGATGACATAAAGGCGGCGCCGAGAAACAGACAAAGGCTCAGATACTTCTTCCTTCCCCTTGATACAATTCTGCTATCTACTTCCGGTAGTACTGACATTTATTAGTTCGCTTTCTTGTTGTATTGACGTTGAATTTTTTACTTGTTTCCAATGAACCTCACGAAATGTGAATCTCTTGTGAACCATATGTGATGCTCTTGTGAAGCACCTGTGAAGTATACGTTATGAATATGTGAGATAAATGTTGTGGTTTTGTGAAGAAATTGTGAGCAAGTTATCTTGAGTCGAGTCTTGGCAGGTGCGCCGGCCCCTCATCCGCATCTCATCCTGTCCAGCAATTCTGGAAGTCTGGCTTGCTGACGTCATTTCCCTGACTTGCCAGGGTCATTTCCTGGAGCCTGCTGCTGAAATCCAGAGGTTGTCGTTCGTCCTTGAATTGTCGGGCAAACCGACTCGATGACTTTTGCGGTAAAATGCAGCCTTTGCGAATTCTTCATGATGAGTATCACCATCGCCCTTTCCAAGGGACGGATTTTTGACGATACCGCACCCCTGCTGAAAGCTGCGGGAATTGTCCCGCTGGATGATCCCGAAACATCACGCAAGCTGATCCTTGTCACCAATCGCGATGATGTGCGACTGATCATCGTGCGTGCTTCGGATGTACCGACCTATGTGCAGTATGGAGCGGCGGACATGGGCATTGCAGGAAAGGATGTGCTGCTGGAGCATGGCGGCGCGGGCCTTTACCAGCCTCTCGATTTGAACATCGCACGCTGTCGCATGATGGTGGCTGTACGCAGCGATTTTGACTATGAGTCCGCAGTCCGGCGGGGTGCGCGGGTACGAGTGGCGACGAAATATCTACAGACGGCGCGTGAACACTTCGCGGAAAAAGGGATGCACGTCGATCTCATCAAGCTCTATGGGTCAATGGAGCTTGCTCCCCTGGTAGGGTTAGCGGATGCAATCGTGGATCTGGTTTCCAGCGGTAATACGCTTAAGGCGAATAATCTCAAGGCTGTCGAAGAAATAATGCCGATCTCATCCCGGCTGATCATCAATCAGGCAGCGTTGAAATTGAAACGCCAGGCAATACAGCCGATGCTGGAAGCCTTCTCGGCTGCAATTACCCCCCTTACACCTCTATCCCCTTACCCCCTTGGGGCAGCAACCTGAGCGGCGCTGAACTACAACTGCAACCATCCCTTTATCCCTTATCCCTTTCCCCTACCCTTCATGATTTCGATAAAGAGACTGTCTTCTGCCGCTACCGAGTTCGACAGGGCGCTGTCGGAGTTGCTTGCGTTTGAAAACGCCCAGGATGCAAAGCTGGAGGCCGCTGTCGCACACATCCTTGCGAAGATCAGGATGCAGGGAGATAAAGCCTTGCTGGAATACACACTCCGTTTCGATCGCCTGGATGCAAAATCGGCGGCAGATCTGGAGTTGCCCCGAAAGCGCCTGCAGCAAGCTCTCCATAACCTGCCTGCCGAGCAACGTAACGCCCTGGAACAGGCCGCGGAACGGGTCCGCGTCTATCATGAGAAACAGTTGACGCAATCCTGGAGCTACGTGGAGCCTGACGGGACGCAACTTGGGCAGAAAATCACCCCTCTCGATCGTGCCGGCTTATATGTTCCCGGCGGCAAGGCATCCTATCCTTCGTCAGTACTGATGAATGCAATTCCCGCCAAGGTGGCAGGAGTGGGCGAACTCATCATGGTGACCCCCACTCCAGGGGGCGAAACAAATGACCTGGTGCTCGCTGCTGCAGCCATTTGCGAGGTTGACCAGATTTTCACCATAGGGGGCGCCCAGGCCGTGGGCGCACTGGCATATGGCACCCACACCGTGCCCCGCGTGGACAAGATCGTCGGCCCGGGAAACGCTTATGTGGCAACAGCCAAGCGGCATGTTTTCGGTGTGGTAGGCATCGATATGCTCGCGGGACCTTCCGAAATTCTGGTCATCTCCGATGGTAAAACAAATCCGGACTGGATTGCCATGGACATGTTTTCCCAGGCAGAGCATGACGAGTTGGCCCAGGCGATCCTGCTGTCATCTGATCTCCATTTTATCGAAGCAGTCGCTGCCAGTATCGCCCGGCAACTGGGAGCGATGCCGCGCAAGGAGATAATCCGGACTTCGCTCGAAAACCGGGGTGCCTTGATCCAGGTGCGTGATCTGGACGAAGCCTGTGAGATCGCCAACCGCATCGCGCCCGAACATCTGGAGCTGTCAGTAGAACAACCGGAAAAGTGGGTGGAAAAAATAAGACATGCGGGCGCGATTTTTCTGGGACGCCATACTTCGGAAGCGCTGGGAGATTATTGCGCAGGTCCCAATCATGTGCTGCCCACTTCCCGGACCGCACGCTTTTCGTCGCCCCTGGGAGTATACGATTTTCAGAAACGCACCAGCATTATTCAAGTGTCGGAGCAGGGATCCGCGAAACTGGGTGCAATTGCCTCCGTGCTGGCGCATGGCGAAGGGCTGCAGGCCCACGCAATGTCAGCGGAATATCGTTATACAAAAAAATAGCCCTTGAGAAAAATTGAGAACCTCTCCCGGATTCCTCACGTATTCAACGCTCTATGGCCGGTCCGGCTCAAGGCTGAGAGCTCAAGGCTCAAGGAACTTTCGACATCCCGCCCCGCAGCGGTGATGAATAAACCTGAGGTAATTAACTCGGCTCTGAGGTAGAATTGGCTGTTATGCCTTTTTCCCCCGATCAGATCATTCGCCCCGAAATTCTCGCGCTTTCCGCTTACCACGTGCCCCCCGCGCGCGGAATGATAAAGCTGGATGCGATGGAAAACCCTTACACGCTTCCCCCGGAATTGCGCGATGAAATCGCGAGGCTTGCAGGTGATACGTCGGTCAACCGCTACCCCGACCCCGATGCAGCAGCGCTCAAGGCGGCGTTACGCGAGGCCCTGGGCATCCCGGACGGGATGGATATCATGCTCGGCAACGGTTCGGATGAGATCATCCAAATTATTGCTTTAGCATGTGGAAAGCCCGGTGCGGTATTGTTGAGCGTGGAGCCTGCATTCGTCATGTTTCGCATGATTGCCACTTTTGCTTCGATGAATTATGTGGGTGTCCCATTACACCCCGATTTCTCACTCGATACGGAGGCAATGCTTGCCGCAATTGCCCGGTACCAGCCTGCGGTCATCTTTATCGCCTATCCCAATAACCCTACTGGCAACCTGTTTGACGCCATTGAAATCTCACGTATTATTGACGCTGCGCCCGGTATGGTGGTCATCGATGAGGCTTACCATGCCTTCGCCGATGCGAGCTTCATGGACAAGCTCGCGCACCATCCCAATCTGTTGCTGATGCGCACACTTTCGAAGCTGGGGCTGGCTGGCTTGAGGCTGGGCTTGCTGGCGGGAAAACCGGAATGGCTGAGGCAACTGGAAAAATTGCGGTTGCCGTATAATGTGGGAATTGTTACTCAACGGATTGCAGAGAAATTACTGCAGCACCGGGATGTTCTGCTGCAACAGGCGGCAGCCATCAAGGTTGAACGTTCATCGATGAGCAGGCGCCTGTCGGAATTGGAAGGTATCGAGGTTTTTCCGACGGATGCGAATTTCATCCTGTTTCGCCTGAACCAGGATCATAAAGCAGGCCAGGTGTTTCAGGAACTCAAACAACGTGGCATATTGGTCAAGAATCTGGACGGCGCTCATCCATTGCTCAAAAACTGCTTGCGGGTGACCGTGGGCATGCCCGATGAAAACACGCAATTTCTGGCAGTCCTGCAAACTTTACTCGTGAAGATTGAAGCAAAAGCCTGACGCCCCCATTCCGATTCTCTTATTGCAGTTTTATTCGATTTATTTCACCTGAGTCCTCGCATGCGTCACGCCCGGGTCAACCGTAATACGCTGGAAACCCGCATCAACCTCACAGTCAATCTGGATGGAAGCGGAAAGGCAGTACTGGCTACAGGAGTGCCGTTTCTCGATCATATGCTGGATCAGGTGGCGCGTCATGGAATGATCGATCTCGAGGTTTCAGCCGAGGGAGATTTGCATATCGACGCTCATCACACGGTGGAAGATATCGGCATCACCTTTGGACAGGCATTCGCGCAAGCCGTTGGGACCAAGAGCGGCTTGCGCCGCTACGGTCATTCCTACGTGCCACTGGACGAAGCCCTCTCCCGGGTAGTGATCGATCTCTCCGGGCGCCCCGGAATGGAGTTCAATGTCGAGTTTGTGCGTGCGCGTATCGGTGAATTTGATGTCGACCTCATCAGCGAATTTTTCCGGGGTTTTGTCAACCACGCCATGGTTACCCTGCATATCGACAACTTATCCGGCGCAAATGCGCATCACCAGGCAGAAACCATATTCAAAGCGTTCGGACGCGCGCTGCGTATGGCAGTGGAAGCGGATCCGCGGGCAGCGGGTGCGATACCCTCCACCAAAGGCACTCTGTAATTTCCCACATTCATAGATGCGGTATGACTGATATTGCAATTGTTGACTACGGCATGGGGAATCTGCGTTCCGTAGCCAAAGCACTCGAACATGTCGCCCCCGAGGCTGTCATCGCTGTTACCAATAACCCTGAAGTAGTGCGGAAGGCGGAGCGCGTGATCGTTCCCGGACAGGGCGCCATGCCGGACTGCCTGCATGAACTGGACCGGCGCGGATTGCGCGAAGCCGTGCGGGATGCGGCCACCAACAAACCATTCCTGGGTATCTGCATCGGTCTGCAAATGCTGTTCGACTGCAGCGAAGAGGGCAATGTATCCGGTCTCGGCATCGTACCAGGAAGGGTGAAGCGTTTTCCCGCAAGCGCAATGAAAGATGAAAAAGGACAGAAGCTCAAGGTGCCGCACATGGGTTGGAACCAGGTCCATCAGACGGTTGAGCATTCCCTCTGGAAAAACATTGCCAATGATTCGCGCTTTTATTTCGTGCACAGCTACTATGTCGAAACCGCTGACGCCGATTCGGCGGGCTACAGTGCTTATCCCTTTCCTTTTACTTGTGCGGTGGCGAAAGATAACATTTTTGCCGTTCAATTCCACCCTGAAAAGAGCCATGCGGCCGGCCTGACGCTCCTCGATAACTTTGTCCGATGGAAACCCGTTTGAGAAACGTTAGAAGGTTCGCGCCGCTACGAATTCTGAAACTCAATTCATTTTTATCCTGATTCAAAATGCTTATCATTCCCGCTATAGATTTGAAAGACGGTCACTGTGTACGCCTGAAACAGGGTGTGATGGAAAACGCCACCGTATTTTCTGAAGATCCCGCCGCCATGGCCAGGCATTGGCTGGATCAGGGCGCCAGAAGACTGCATCTTGTGGATCTGAATGGCGCGTTTGCGGGCAAACCGAAGAACGAGCCGGCAATCCGCGACATTGTAGACGCTATTGGGGACGAGATTCCGACCCAGCTCGGCGGCGGCATACGCGATCTGGAGACCATCGAACGTTACCTCGATGACGGCATTACCTACATCATCATCGGAACGGCGGCAGTAAAAACGCCGGGGTTCCTGCACGATGCGTGCAATGCTTTTCCCGGCCATATCATGGTCGGGCTGGATGCAAAGGATGGCAAGGTGGCAGTCAATGGCTGGTCCAAGGTGACGGGGCATGACGTGGTGGATCTTGCGAAAAAATTCGAAGACTATGGTGTGGAGGCAATCATCTATACCGATATCGGGCGCGACGGCATGTTGAGTGGTGTCAATGTGAAGGCGACCATGGAGCTGGCCAGGGCGCTGACGATTCCCGTCATTGCCAGTGGCGGCGTGAGCAGTCTTGATGACGTCAAGGCGCTATGCGAGATCGAACCGGAAGGTATTGCAGGTGCAATAACAGGACGCGCGATTTACGAAGGGGCACTCGACTTCAAGGCAGCCCAGGAGCTGGCGGATGAGTTAAGCACCCAATCAAGCCCCAGGGATACAACAGTACTCTTTTGATGAAACACCCTATCTCATCCAGTCATACAAACTGGAGCAATTCCTGTTTCGGATCATTCTTTTTTCTACACGACAACTCCTTCAAAGAAAAGCTCGACTCTTGCGGATACCTCTACAAATTCGACCTCTTCAACCTTCTTGCAAGTCCGAAGCGCAAGGAGGGACAAAAGCAGCTAATCCGCGTAGCGGAGGTTTACAAACTTTGCGGTTTTTAGCGATATCCAGAGGTGTCTATGGGCCTTGCCAAGCGTATCATTCCCTGTCTTGACGTTACAAACGGACGTGTTGTCAAGGGAGTCAAATTTGTCTCGCTTCGAGATGCGGGAGATCCCATCGAAATAGCGCGCCGCTATGATGACCAGGGAGCGGATGAGCTGACCTTTCTCGATATTACCGCGAGTTCCGATGACCGTGATCTGATTCTCCATATCATCGAAGAAGTGGCGGCCCAGGTATTCATTCCGTTGACGGTGGGCGGCGGTGTTCGCAAGGTGGAAGATGTACGCCGTCTCCTGAATGCGGGGGCTGATAAGGTAAGCATCAACACTTCGGCCATACAAAACCCCCAACTGGTGGCTGACTCCGCGGGCCGTTATGGCTCTCAATGTATCGTCGTGGCGATAGACGCCAAGCGTGCGGGACAAGGATGGGAAGTGTTCACGCACGGGGGACGCCGGCCTACCGGGCTGGATGCAATCGAATGGGCCAGGAAAATGCAATCCTTGGGCGCTGGAGAAATATTACTGACCAGTATGGACAGAGACGGTACGCGGGACGGGTTCGACCTGGCGCTGACCCGTGCGGTGTCTGACGCGGTGGATGTACCGGTGATTGCAAGTGGCGGTGTAGGGAATCTGCAGCATCTGGTTGAGGGAATCGAGGAAGGTCATGCCGATGCCGTGCTGGCTGCAAGCATTTTCCACTACGGCGAATATACCGTTCGCCAGGCAAAGGAATATATGTCACAACATGGTATTGAAGTACGACTATAGTAACAGGATCAATCAAACTCCGGCATATTCATGTCTGACACATGGCTCAACAAGGTGAACTGGTCTGCGGATGGCTTAGTGCCGGTCGTGACACAGGATGCAACCAGCAATAAGGTATTGATGGTGGCCTGGATGAATCCCGAGGCATTGAGACTTACCGTGCAAACAGGGGAAGCCCATTACTGGTCACGTTCGCGCAAAAAACTCTGGCATAAGGGTGAAGAATCCGGGCACGTGCAGAAGGTAAAAGAAATCCGGCTGGATTGTGATGAGGACGTCCTGCTGCTGGTGGTGGAACAAGTCGGAGGGGTTGCTTGTCATACCGGCAGACATCATTGCTTTTTCAACAAACTGGAACAGGGCCAGTGGCTGGTGACCGAACCCGTCATCAAGAATCCCGAAGAGATCTACGGGCAGCGATGACCGATCCCGATATTCTTTTTCGCCTTGCCGAGACCATAGAGGCACGTAAACAGTCCGATCCCCATGCTTCTTATGTGGCAAAGCTGCTGCATGAGGGGCAGGACAAGATTCTGAAAAAGGTTGCGGAAGAATCAGCGGAGGTTCTGCTGGCATCGAAAGATGGCGATAGCGCGCACGTAGTGTGCGAGACGGCGGACCTCTGGTTTCATTGTCTGGTGTTACTGGCTCATCATAATCTGAAGCTGGAGGATGTGCTGGATGAGTTACGCCGGCGGGAAGGAGTTTCGGGGATTGATGAAAAAGCTGCCCGCAAAGCAGGCGGGATAACGGGCCAGGCAGGATAATCAGGGCAAGCGACCAGGACAAGGGAATGGACAGTTGTATTTTTTGCAGGATCGTGCGGGGAGAAATTCCGAGCGAAAAAGTGTATGAGGATCCTCGCGTTTATGCATTCCATGATATCCATCCGGCGGCGCCGGTACATTTCATGCTGATACCCAAACTGCACCTCAACTCGCTCGCCGAGGTGGAAGATGCTCATAGCGCTTTGCTCGGTGAGATGATGGTGCTGGTGCCCAGGCTGGCAAGGGAACAAGGTTGTACGGATGGTTTTCGTACGATAATCAATACCGGACGAGTAGGCGGCCAGGAGGTAAATCACCTGCACATCCACATTATTGGTGGCATGGAACGCCTGCCGGGGATGATTGCTCGCGGGAAGTAAAGGGTAATGAGCAAAGGATAAGGAATAAAGGAGGAATAATGGGATCATTCAGCATCTGGCATTGGCTGATCGTTCTGCTGATCGTTGTTCTGGTATTCGGTACCAAAAAACTCCGTAATCTGGGAAGCGATCTGGGCGGTGCGGTGAAGGGCTTTCGCGAAGGTGTAAAAAGCGCAGATGAAGAGGAGATATCTGCCCATAATCACACCGAGGCGCGGATTATCGATGCCGATATCAAAGATAAGGCTCGGCCGAAATCCTGAGTGCCGGCTAGCCGCACCAGGTCGATAACGGCTTGCGAGTCTAAGAGTGGGCCAGCGTTATTCGACTGTTTCGACTCCGCCGCATTCTTGTAAAAAATGTTCGATATCAGTTTCTCGGAAATTCTGGTCATCGCGGCAGTCGCACTGATCGTGATAGGTCCGGAACGGCTCCCCAAAGTGGCGCGTACCCTGGGACATCTGTTCGGGCGGGCGCAGCGCTATGTCAACGATGTCAAGAGCGATATTCAGCGTGAAATTGAGCTGGACGAATTGAAAAAATGGAAAGCTTCAGTGGAGGAAACGGGCCGTTCAATCGAAAATTCGGTGCATGCCGAGCTGGATAAGTTTCGGGAAACAGTAGAAGCAGGCGCTGAGGCTTCCGCTATGCCTCCCCCTGCTACAGCCCCTTCTGCGGCAGAACCTTCCCCCCCACAAAACTCCTCTCCGACTCCAGTCGAACCTGCGCCGCGGCCGGCTCAATCAACGACTAATTCCAACGCACGCGGAACAGATGGAAATCGCGAGCGCGAAACTGCTGAGTAATCCCGCCTCCCGAAGGACTTGCTCAGGAGTCGATTGAACGAATGCTTGTACCTCATCCCCGCTGTACTTCATCATCGACAGTGGGTATAAGTGTATTGGTCTAACCTTTCCTGCTCACCTTCCACCAAATGAGTGCCGACGAAACATTTATCTCGCATCTGGTCGAGCTTCGAGCCAGGCTGCTGCGGGCGTGTGCAGGTATTCTGCTCGGCTTTTTGCCCTGTGCCTACTATGCCCGTGAGCTTTATTCGTTATTAGCGCAGCCTTTGCTCGAAAAACTTCCCCAGGGGGGGCAGATGATCGCGACGGAAGTGGTTACGCCATTCTTTATACCCATGAAAGTAGCCATGATGGCTGCTTTTATCATTACCCTGCCCCATACCCTCTACCAGATATGGGCATTCGTCGCTCCCGGATTGTATTCCCACGAAAAGCGCCTGGTACTGCCGCTGGTGCTGGTGAGCAGCATTCTGTTCAGCTGCGGCATGGCTTTTGCCTATTTTGCCGTCCTTCCCCTGGTGTTCGAATTCATTACGCATTTTGCCCCGGAAGGCGTGGCAGTGATGACCGACATCAGCAAATACCTCGATTTTGTGCTGACCATGTTCATCGCCTTCGGCATCACATTCGAGGTACCCATATTCGTTGTGATACTGGTTCGGATAGGCCTTGTTACCATTGAAAAGCTGAAGGCGGTGCGCCGCTATGTTCTTGTCGGCGCTTTTGTCGTCGGCGCGATATTTACGCCGCCGGATATCGTTTCCCAATTCATGCTGGCAGTGCCGCTCTACCTGCTGTATGAACTTGGGATATTGGCCGCAGGAATCATCGGACGTTCGGAAACCCTGGCCGTTTATCAGGCTGCGAGCGGTGCCGGTACGAATTCCCCTTCTGAGCAGACCGAAACAGGGGAGACAAAAAGGAACTGAGTTACTGTCTGAGGAAAAACAGTGCGTTTTCGTTCGGATAATTTCCAATCTCACGCCATAGTCACTGCGCTATCCTCTACAACCATTTTTATTCCAGCTCCTCGGGCTCCTGAAACTGCTCCTGAGGCTGAGGCTTTGGACGTTTTCCAACCTTGATCTCGATTGCCTTCTTGTTCTGGTTACGCATGACTGTAACGGTCGCCATGTTTCCGGGAGGTAATGCCGCTACCAGATTGAGCATACCGGACGAATCGGTTACCTCTTTCCCCCCCACTCCTACAATAATATCACCCGGCTTCACTCCGGCGCGGTCTGCGGGCCCTCCCTTGAGTACGCCGGCAATCAGCGCTCCGCTGGTAGTCGGGCGCTTGAACGACTCCGCAAGTTCCGGCGTCATATCCTGCACTTCCACGCCGATCCAGCCACGGATCACGCCCCCTGTCCGGATGATCTGCTCCATGATCTGCTTGGCCACACCTGCTGTAATGGCAAAGCCTATCCCAAGTGATCCTCCCGTTCGGGAGACTATCGCGGTGTTGATGCCGATCAGGTTACCCGATGCATCCACCAGTGCCCCTCCGGAATTCCCCGGATTGATGGCGGCATCGGTCTGAATGAAATTTTCAAAGGTGTTGATACCAAGGTGAGTGCGTCCGAGGGCGCTGATAATACCCATCGTTACCGTCTGGCCCACGCCGAAAGGATTACCGATCGCAAGGACAATGTCGCCTACCAGCGCATTGTCGGAGTATCCGAAAGTTATGGCTGGAAGTCCTTCCATATCTACTCTTACCACTGCAAGATCGGTTTCGGGATCGGAGCCGATTACCCGTGCTTTCGTTTTTCTGCCGTCCGCCAGTGCAATCTCGATTTCATCCGCCGCTTCAATGACATGATGGTTCGTAAGGATATATCCCTGCGAACTCACGATTACTCCGGACCCCAAGCTGGCCGCACGCCGGCTTTGGGGTGACTCGAAACGATCTCCGAAGAAACGCCGGAAGAAAGGATCCTCCATCAAGGGGTGGGGTGCAGCCTTGATTTCCTTGGTGGTGAATACGTTCACCACCGAGGGCATGGCCTTTTTCGCCGCGCTACTGAAGCTCCCAGGGGCAGGCTCGACCGCTGCCCTGCCTGACTTGTCAGCCGGAGCTTCCTTTATGGTTACGACAGCGCCATCGCCGGATTGCCAGGGCAATAGATCCGGGCGTAAAGTCGAAACGACAAACAGGGCTGCCAGAACTATCGTGGTAGCTTGCGCGAAAACTAGCCAGAGCTTGTGCATAGGTTGAGAGATGTGGAATCAGGGATAAAATAACAGCATTGATTTTAAATCATAGACGAATGCGACTGGATGAGCAGCGATGCAAGTGAATGACCTCGAAGCCTATTTGAACCGATTACTCGATACTGCAAAATTTCATGATTATTGCCCAAACGGGCTGCAAGTGGAAGGGCGACGCGAAGTGCGGCAACTGGTAAGCGGCGTAACAGCGTCGCTCGATTTTCTCAAAGCTGCCATCGCGGCTCGGGCGGATGCGGTCCTGGTGCATCACGGATATTTCTGGCGCGGTGAGAATCCCTGCCTGACCGGAATGAAGCGGCGCCGCATTGCGCTGCTGCTGGCGCACGACATCAGCCTGCTCTCCTATCATCTGCCGCTGGATGCTCATCCCGAACTGGGCAACAACGTGCAGCTGTCGCACAAACTGGGTCTACGCGAAACCGGTCGTTTCGGGGATCAAGGTATCGGCATGTTTGGAATCTTGCCATCGAACGTATCGAACCTGAAAGAATTACGAGTAAGTGTGGAACAAGCGCTCTCCCGTACACCGCTGGTGATCGGCGATGATGCACGCCTGGTAAAACGGGTGGCGTGGTGCACCGGCGCCGCTCAGGATTATTTTGGTGATGCCATCGATCTCGGCGCAGACGTGTTTATCACCGGGGAAATTTCCGAGCGAACCGTACATCTTGCGCGCGAATCGGGCGTTGCTTTTATTTCAGCCGGGCATCACGCCACCGAGCGATATGGTGTGCAAGCCCTGGGAGAGCACATTTCTGAAAAATTCGGCATCAGCCACCAGTATATCGATATCGACAACCCCGTATGAGGTGGTGTGAAAAAACAAAGCGGCGAAGGTTGCTGAAGGCTTTGTGACTTTGTGGTTGAATACTCGCCTCACAAAACGGTTCTCAGTGGCACCAGAAAGACTCTCCCTACTGGTGCTACCGATTTATATAAACCAGCGATACAGTATGACCACAATAATTTTAAAGTCGCTAGGGGTATTCCGGCCTGAAATCCGTCTGTTTCAAAGGGTTTGACGTATTTCCAAGCAGCAGGCAGGAATTGCAGGTCCAGACACAACAACATCATTACGGAGTAAAGGAGAGAAGCAGATGTTAATGAAGCCTTGGCTGAGGCTGGTTACGCTTGCGTGTGGGGTGCTGTTTGCGGGCGCCACGTGGGCCAACTTT
>NZ_JCAHZJ010000048.1:0-1313 GCF_059489795.1 Nitrosospira sp. CT | reverse complement strand
CAGCGGAGCCTACGACCCCGTGAGCAAGGAAGGTCTGCCCCAGCCCCATCAAGTCAAGGATACGTCAACTTCCCCTCAAAAAGTCCAGCACGGGCAGATGTCCGGGCTGAACCATTGCCAGGTGCAGAGCCCGTCCTGCCTGAGGGGCTTGTTCGAGAACCGAAGGGACCGCTTAATCCCCGTACCCGACGACGCGATGCAAAATGATCGACAAGGGATTTATGGCAGATCGAGCGTTGCCGCAGGCTGGCAAAAGGTGCCGATCCCTCCACGAGAAACGGCTCCTAAAACTCGCCAAGGACTACGAGGAGGAATTTCGGCAGCTTAACGCCTCAACCACAAAACCAGAGCAACGATGACGATGGCGGCGACGATCGCCATATTGGAACGGGACACTTCTCTTCCCACGCAAGTTAGCCCTCCTGCACCTCGCGCCGTGGCTGTGGAATATTCCTTCATTTCCTATGGCTTTCTGGCTGCGCACTCATGTGGCGGCGTCCGTGAGTGTGTGCGGGGGATTCCTCACCATCTGCCGCAAAATCCCTCACTGGATTTCCATTTTCAATTCATGCTCTGCCTTCAGATACAATTGCCATTAGGACCCTATCGCAATCCCCCAGCGAGGGTAGTCTGTCCGCCTTGCTCGCTTTGCTTGGCATCCTGCGATCCCAATAGGGGCTCGGCCCGCCAAGCCGTCCGCTGCTGTCGTCGGTCTCGGCTGCGAGATCCGCGATGGGCACGTTGAAGGACGTTCGCTTTTCCAAGAGGGCGTAGGAACGATCCGGAAGTCTTTCTCGTTCTCACAGGACTATGACACGCAAAAAGGCGATGGTCTTCAAACGCGAGAGCGTCACATCCGAGAGGGCGGACGGCTGGACCATCGTGTCCATGGTGGCTCTGGTCGGCATTGCGCTTGCCTCTCAGTATCTCTTTCCGGTGTCGAAAGAGCGCGCAGGCGCTCCGGTGGCGGCCGACGCTCAAAGCACCGGCAGCGAGTCAACGGAAACAGGGGACCGTGGCCGCTCGGCGACGACACCCTCCGAGATACCGGTCCGTGGCTGGAAGGACATTCTGATGCGAGTCTATGCGAACATACCCAAACATCGGGTGTTGGCGCTCGCGGCGGGCATGACCTACTATAGCATCCTCGCCATCTTCCCTGCGATCGCAGCTTTGGTCGCGATGTATGGTCTCTTCTCGGATCCGACGATGATCGCAAAGCACCTCGATCAGCTCGGCGGTTTTTTGCCCGGCGGAGCCATCGGCATCGCTAAAGACCAGCTCACTCGCGTGGCTTCGAAGGGCTCACAGAC
>NZ_JCAHZJ010000047.1:0-3360 GCF_059489795.1 Nitrosospira sp. CT | reverse complement strand
CGCCATGTTCGCCCAGAATCTTTGCCAGTTCCTTTTCCGGCAATCCGGCGCGCGGCATGACCAGGATGCGACCCTTCGCCCAGCCAAGCGGCTTTTTCACTCCAGGCCCCCTGCCCTCCGGGGGCTCTGCGCTGGAAATAGCCGGGGCCAGCCCCAGGAAAACTGCCAATATTCCCCCCAAAAGGTGATACCAAGGCTTGGAGATGTGCTGCGAGTTGGAAGTGCTTGATTGAATAATGCCCGAAGCTAACTGCTCCGAAACTGGCTTCCTTGAGCCGGCTGCAGGCGCCTTATGGTTGATGTTCACGTAGTTCCTCCTCTTATGGGAGGCGGAACCGCTTAGATAGGCCGTGTGTCGAAAAGCGCACTGAGCCGGAGCATTAAGATCCAGCCAGCACTCTCTAATAGCTTCTCGTCAGTCAAAGAATTGACAAGAAAATGGCATTATCTGGCAGTCCTGCCGTCCTGGGGCCTTTGCCCGGTAGACCGATGACTTTGCGTCCCTCGTTTTCGCGAGGTTTGCCTTTTACAGATTAAAAGTTGCAGTGTTATCGTATCTGAACCACCCATAGGGTCTATGGGTAAAGCAACTGCACAAAAATGATTCTGTTCGCTGCTTTATTTGGAGATGAAAAATGCTGCTGATGGCGATTTTTGCTGCAACGATTGGGGGGAGTGATTTGGAGGTTTCCAGGAGAAAAGATAATGCTGCCACTCATCTCCATACTTTCACATATTCTATTCGTCCCAAAAACGGCAAACCCGCCGAAGCGGGTTTGCCGTTGGAGAAAAAAGCTGCTGATGCTTATTTTTTCTTTTGGTATCTGCGCGAAGCGCCGAAACCCAGCAGACCAAGACCCAGAAGGGCGAGCGTCCCCGGTTCGGGAAGTTCCTGGGAAGGGGGGCCATCAGGCTTCCAGGTTACATCGTGTGAACCTGAATCGTTTGCCAGCGTGGTCACAATGTTAGTGCCACGCTCAGTCGTTTGCAACGCCATCACATCGAAATGTGCCCACGCCAAGCTACCAAAACCAGAAACAGTAATTGTTTTAATCTGACCGTCAGCCCCTCCGGTTTCATCAGCGAAATCCGGTACCACTCCCGCGATTTTTGCAAAATCACCGATGTCGAAGAATAGAAAGTCCGAAACGCCACTCTGCACGGGCGCATGGCTATTCGGAAAGAAGCTCATGGTTGCGTTAGAGTAAAACGCGGCGCTACCCCCTACCAAAAGCGGATTATCAAGTGCAGTTCCCAATGAACCCTCAGGTACGGATACGAGGAGCACCGCATCGTGGCTATCAAATACGGTGGGAAAACCAAAACTGGACCAGTTATTTCCTGTGGATTGTCCCCCCAGTGAGGTCACATTTTGATTTTGGTACACCCCTCCAACGTATATCGTACCGCTGGAAGTAATGGCCGTATTTTCCTCAGTAGGATCAGTACCATTAGACTGATAATTGGCATAGGTCCCTTCACCCGGCCCTCCCGGCGCACCAATCTGCAAAACAGGTACTGCCCACGCCTGCGTGGCTGCAAATAATGCAGCCACCCCCATAGATACTTTTGAATATTTCATTATTGCCCCTTGTCAGTAAGCGAAAAACACGCCGTACTTAAGTAGAAGCAATTTACATACCAGCTTTTCCAACTATTTCCAAGCCCTTCATTCTAATAAGGGTTTAATCTACCTTACATTGATAACCTTCTTTTTCTGTAAAAATATTCGACAAAAGGGGTCCAGAAGAACCCGGATGGCTTCTCGGCGATATAGTTTGATCGTATTATTTAAACTGCTGCGGTTTGAATCTGTGTTATCTGTCCTATCAACTATCCAGGAAATAGCTGCAATCTTACAGACTTTCGACGCTTTGACTATTGGACTGAAGTACACCTCATCGCCTCAGGAAGCGCAGGATGTGTGTCGCGACGGGTTAGGAATGAACAGCAAGGTTTCGTAAAACCAACTGCTCTGTGGAGCTTTATGGAAAAGCGGTATGCCGATTCGGACACTTCTAGCAGGAATAACCAGATCTTTCCCATAAACGTTAATAGTCTTCTCTTCCGGTAAAAATATTCGACAAAAAAGTGCCCAAGAAAACCCGGGTAGCTTCTCGAACGTAATTTAACGTATCACATTAATTCGGCGAGCAAGCAGTACGAACGTCAATACTGGTTTGGAATTGGATTCCGGTTTGCTGGATCCGGGTCAGGCCAGGGTTTCTACCTGATTACTTGATCACTGTTACATTCACTGACACAGACGACGTATTTCCCGCCGTATCCCTGACGACTGCCCGGATGGTGTGTGTTCCCGCGCGAACATTGGTTGGACGGGTGTTCCAGCTATATCCTAACGTACTTCCTTTTCCGGTAGCCTTGAGCGTGCTATCGATATAGAGCATATGTGTGATTCCCGCAGGGCCGCTATCATCACTTGCATTCACGCTGATCGCCACGTTGCTGCCCGAGACATTCCCCGCCACCGGGTTTACGATCTTCACCTGAGGTGCGGTAGTGTCCCTGGTCACCGTTGTCGTTCCATTTGCCACATTCACCGAAATGGCGGTCGAAGCCTTGGAATTGCCGGCTGCGTCGAATGCATAAGCAATCAGATTGACCATACCGTTGGCCACACCCCGCGAATCCCAGGTAAAGGCGAACGGCGCCGAGGTGTCGACCGCAACCGTGGTGTTGTTGACCCGCAATTCGACACGGGCCACTCCGACGTTATCGCTCGCAGCCACGTTTACGCCGACCAGGCCCGTCACGCTTGATCCGCCGGCAGGGGAAGTGATGGAAACCGCCGGGGCCTGCGTATCCCCTACCAGCGCGGTGCCGGCGACTGCCTGCACAGCACGCGCAGCGTTCACTCGTCCGTAGCCATAGTAAGGATCGCGCCCTGGCGCTCCAAGATCCACCGCCGTGGAATACAGCAGACTCTCGATCTGGATATTGGATAATGTCGGTTTTGCCGCCATCATCAGCGCCACCACGCCGGCCGTTATCGGGCTGGAGAACGAGGTGCCGGAAACCGCGCCATAGCCGCCACCCTTGGTAGTGCTCCAGATTCCTGCACCGGGAGCCGCGAGAGCAATGTAATTACCATAGCTCGACCAACTGGTCCGTGCGTCATTTCCGTCAGTGGCAGAGACAGGAATCATGGTGGTGGTCGCAGCGTAATTTTGCTGCACCCCGGTATTGCCACCGCTGACAATGACGAGGCCGCCTTTGTTCTTCATGTATTGCGCGGCGCTGCGGGTGCTCGAACTGTCAGTCAATCCAAGGAAGCTGGCATTGGCGACACGAACTCCGCGGTCTGCCGCATAGATGAGCCCTTGAGAAATCGCACTCCAG
>NZ_JCAHZJ010000046.1:0-41760 GCF_059489795.1 Nitrosospira sp. CT | reverse complement strand
TCGCTACCGCCAGCATCGTGATCAGACCAAACTTGTACCACTTCGAGTCATACCACAGCGACATGTCGTAGTCCCGGCCACTCGTCTTGGCCTGGCTCGACGTTCCCATCGTTGTTGCCATTTTGCTTCCTCCTGCTATCTTGTTAATCAAGTACTGCCTTGCTTCCAGCAGCCGCTTCCTCCCTCTCTAATCCCGGCAGAAGCGCTTGCCCTTCATGCTGCCTGATACTTCCAACTTCCGATGTCCGCTTGCTGCCGCTTCCACTTCCAAAAAACCGGCTTGCAAGAACAAACTGTCGCTTACTTACTCATACCGGTACCACCGAATATCGGCAACCAGAACATACCACCCCTCCCTGGTACCACCCATATTCCCGCTACCAGTACTTTACATACCCATAAGCCCGTAAAGACTACTCCCCGCCATACACTTAAGTCAAGCAGTTTGTCAGTGATGTAGAAGTGAGCATTTACTCCGCAAGAGGCTCTGGATTATTCGGAACCGGCGAATTACCACCGCGCCAATATTCCATCCAGTTGTTCCAGGCTTTCATAATGAATCAGTATGGTTCCTTTACCTTTTTTTCCGGGTGTTATCACGACCTGCGCTCCGAGCTTTGCCGAGAAATTCTCCTGCAATCGTAGTAAATCACGGTCGCGCTGGGGGTGATGTTTTCCCACCGGATGTTCGATCTGATATACCAGCTTTTCTGTTTCCCGTACTGAAAGTCCTTTATGCACTACAAGATTTGCCGTCTCTATCTGCTTGGCCGCGGAGAGTGATAGCAATGCGCGAGCGTGTCCCATGTCGATCTTTCCCTGCATCAGCAGTTCCTGGACAGGCGCCGCCAAATTAAGCAATCTAAGGAGATTGGAAACCGCGCTGCGCGAACTGCCCAAGGCTTCGCTGGCAGCCTGGTGCGTCATGCCAAACTCGCTGATGAGCCTCTGGATTCCCAGGGCTTCTTCCAGGGGGTTGAGATTTTCGCGTTGAATGTTCTCGATCAGTGACATCGCCAGCGCAGCCTCATCCGCAACCTCGCGGATCAAGGCCGGCACCTCGCCCAATCCCGCCAGTTGCGCTGCACGCCAGCGGCGCTCGCCAGCGATAATTTCGTACTTTCCACCACCGACTGGCCGCACGAGTACTGGCTGCATCACACCCTGGGCTTTGATGGATTCCGCCAGCTCCCCCAGCGATTCCTTATCCATGCGCGTACGCGGCTGGTATTTCCCCGGCTGCAGCAGCGAGACCTTGATGTTCTGAAGCGCCTCCTCCGCAACAACGTTATCGCCGCTGCCCGCCAGCAACGCATCCAGCCCTCTCCCCAACCCTCTCACTTTCACTCTTCTTTCGTCTGGCTTCATATCTTCTGGGCTTCAAGTTTCTGTTCATACTGCTGGTCCGGCTTAACGCTCTCCGGAAAGTATCGGGCTGATATTTCACGTGCCAGCGCCAGGTAAGCTCGTGTACCTTTGGATAGCCTGTCATGGTACAGCGCCGGAATTCCAAAGCTGGGCGCCTCGGCTAATCGCACGTTACGGGGAATTACGGTGCGGTAGACCCTGTCTCCAAAGTACTGCTGCAACTGATCGGAAACCTGTTGTGCCAGGATATTGCGTGGATCGAACATGGTGCGCAATAATCCCTCGATCTCCAGGGTGGAATTGAAGTGAGCGCGCACTTTCTTAACGGTGTTGACGAGATCGCTCAATCCTTCGAGAGCGTAATACTCGCACTGCATCGGTATCACCACAGCCTTAGCTGCACACAGACCATTCAGCGTGAGCAGATTGAGAGCAGGCGGACAATCAATGAGAATAAAGTCGTATTCCCGCTCGACTTCCTGCAATGCTTCCCGCAAACGTGTTTCCCGCCCCGGCAAATCAATCAACTCTATTTCCGCCCCGGCAAGTTCGCGATTGGCGGGAATCAGATCATACTTGCCACTGGTGGAGGATACTCTCACGTCCCCGATGCCCTTGCTTCCCAGCAGGACCTGATAAACCGTGTGCTCCAGCTGGCCCTTGTCTACACCGCTGCCCATCGTGGCGTTACCCTGCGGATCAAGGTCTATCAACAGCACCCGTCGCTTCACAGCTTCAAGGCTTGCCGCCAGATTAACGCTAGTGGTCGTTTTACCTACGCCACCTTTTTGATTGGTTACTGCCAGAATTTTCGCCATCGCCACTCCTAGAACCGAAATAACGGAAGCCGATCAATACGAGATGGAACACTTGGCGAAAAGCCAAGGGATCTTACTTTAGCGCCCGGCATGCTTGAGCACAACCAGATGACGCTTCGCCCTCAGACCGGGGACCGCCAGCAACAATATTTTGTCGACAATGAATGCCTCGGGTAACTGTGCAAGCTCTTCGTGGGGATACACCCCTTTCATCGCCACCAACCGCCCACAGTCAGCCCCTTGCTCCTCCCCCAATGCGCACAAATGTCCCGCAAGCTTGACGAAGTCTGCCAGATCGGAAAAAGCGCGCGAAATAACGGTATTAAAGCCGGTGCTCGAACGAACGCTTTCTATGCGCTCGTCGATGATTTCCACGTTTTCAAGCCCCAATTCAATCCGCGCCTGTTGCAGGAAGGCGGCTTTTTTGTGGTTGCTTTCCACCAGCGTCACGCGCCACTCCGGACGGGCCAATGCCACCGGGATTCCAGGAAGGCCGGCGCCGCTGCCCACATCCGCGATGCGCAGTCCGCTGATGTGCGGCAGAACAGCCAGACTGTCCAGCACATGCAGTGCGAGCATTGCTTCCGGTTCGCGCACTGCCGTCAAGTTATGCACCCGGTTCCATTTCTGGATGAGCGCCAAGTATTGCAGGAGGCGCATCTGATTTGACTCGGAAACAGGCACTCCCAATACTGCAATTCCGTCAGCGAGTTGCGTGGCGGGATTCACGCGCTTTTCTTCGTATTTGCGCCAGAAAAACCGCGCTTGACATGGACCAGCAATAGCGAAATTGCTGCGGGCGTGATTCCGGAAATGCGGGACGCCTGTCCTGCCGTTTCAGGCTTGAACTGATTAAGTTTCTGCTGAACTTCATTCGAAAGGCCGCGCACGGTTTTATAATCCAGGTCCTGCGGCAGGCGAATGTCCTCATAATAAGCATTACGCGCCACTTCGTCTTTCTGGCGATCGATGTATCCCTGATACTTCGCCTGGATTTCGACCTGCTCCGCCACGGCGAAATCGGCAACAGGTTCACCTGCGCCAGGCAGTGTCATGAGTTCCGCGTACGATACATCAGGCCGGCGCAACAAGGCATGGAGAGAGCACTCATGCCCGATATTTTTCCCGATGACACGCAATGCATCGGTTTCGGAAAGGCTTTTTGGGCTGAGCCAGGTGGCCTTCAACCGGTTTTGCTCTTGCACGATAGCCTCTTGTTTGGTATTGAACGCCGCCCAGCGCGCGTCACCCACCACTCCCAGCCTGCGCCCGGCTTCGGTCAGCCGCAAATCGGCGTTATCTTCCCGCAATTGCAAGCGGTATTCCGCGCGGCTGGTGAACATGCGATAGGGTTCAGTGACGCCCCGGGTAATGAGATCATCCACCAGGACGCCCAGATAGGCTTCATCCCGGCGCGGACACCACCGTTCCTTATCCTGCGCTTTTAGCGCGGCGTTGATTCCCGCAAGCAATCCCTGCGCCGCAGCCTCTTCATAACCGGTGGTGCCATTGATCTGTCCCGCAAAAAACAAACCTTCGATCATCCTGGTTTCAAGGGAGCTTTTCAGGGCACGCGGATCAAAATAATCATATTCGATCGCATAACCGGGACGGGTGATATGGGCGCTTTCCAATCCCTTGATGGAACGCACCAGTTTCACCTGCATGTCAAAAGGGAGACTCGTGGAAATTCCGTTCGGATACACCTCGTGGGTCGTGAGGCCCTCCGGTTCGAGAAAAACCTGATGCGATTCCTTGGCAGAGAAGCGGACGACCTTGTCCTCGATAGAGGGACAATAACGAGGTCCAATACCCTCGATCGCGCCGGAGAATAGAGGGGAGCGATCCAGGCCGCTGCGAATAATATCGTGCGTCTGGCTATTAGTATGCGTGATCCAGCAGGGCACCTGCTTCGGATGGGAAGCAGCATTGCCCATAAAGGAAAAAACGGGCACAGGCTCGTCTCCAGGCTGAACGGCAACAGCGGAATAATCGATGGTACGGCCATCTATGCGCGGCGGAGTACCGGTTTTCAACCGCCCGACAGGGAGCTTCAATTCGCGCAGGCGGCCGGCAAGACTATTGGATGGCAGATCTCCCGCCCGCCCGGCTTGAAAATTTGCCGAGCCTACATGAGCCAGCCCTGCCAGAAAGGTTCCGGCAGTAAGGATTACAGCACGCGCGTTAAAGCGGATGCCAAGCTGTGTGACAACCCCAGCCACACGCTCCCCTTCAAGCACGAGATCGTCCACCCCCTGCTGAAACAGCCAGAGATTCGGCTGATTTTCCAACCGACGCCGGATCGCTTGCCGGTAGAGGACTCGATCAGCCTGGGCGCGCGTTGCGCGGACCGCGGGTCCTTTGCGCGAGTTGAGGATGCGAAACTGTATGCCTGCCTCATCCGCCGCCTCTGCCATCAGGCCTCCGAGCGCATCGATTTCTTTCACCAGATGCCCCTTGCCGATCCCGCCTATGGAAGGATTGCACGACATCTGCCCCAGGGTTTCGATGTTGTGTGATAGCAATAGCGTCTTTTGCCCCATGCGAGCGGCAGCAAGCGCCGCCTCGGTACCCGCATGGCCACCGCCTATAACTATCACATCAAATATTTCAGGAACCGTCATGAAAGCAATCGGACAAAAATGAAAATCCTGATGGAGTAGCGCCATTCTACGGCAAAACGTGGAGCCATGTAAGAATCATGGAGAGGTCTTGCGGTAAAGGAGTTTCAGTGTCTCTTTGTTTCACGTGAAACAGTTTTGCCTTGTTGTTTCACGTGAAACAAAAGCTAGTGAGAAGCCGCAGGGGAAAATCGAAAGGCAAGGGAATTACACCTACTAACCGAGTACCGAAACGATTGAGGAAGATGACAGAGGATCCTCCCGCTAATTGAGCATCTTCTGACGGCGAGTGTTGGAATCGCCATGCAGGATGATGCGCGCCCGTGATCAGTCCACGCTGCCGCTTTAACCAGTAGCCCGGAATTGCCGACGCTTGGCCGACAACGTCGATCCAGGAAGGTGCAAATACAATACCAGCAACAATACCAGCAGCTGCTTGCGACGGAACACATACAACAGTGGATAAGAATCATGGAGAGATCTTGCTGTGAAGAAACCCGGTCTCTTTGTTTCACGTGAAACAAAAGCTAATGGGAAACCCCCAGGGAGAAGTCGAAAGGCAGGGGAATTACACCTACTAACGGAGTACCGAAACGATTGAGGAAGATGACAGAGGATCCTCCCACTAATTGAGCATCTTCTGACGGCGAGTGTTGGAATCGCCATGCAGGATGATGCGCCCTGTGAGCAGTCCATGCTGCCGCTTTAACCAGCAGCGTCGATCCAGTAAGGGTGCAAATACAATACCGGCAGTTGCACGCTCCGAAACACATACAGCGGTAGAAACGTTAATGGTCTTGGTAGATTGCCTTACCCCGCTTAAAATTGACCCAGTTTTTGATCTTCACTAGCCACTCAACTTCTTGTTCAATTGCTGTGGCCTCTCCAGCCTCTCCATTGAGATCTGGTTCCAGCCTATACCGACGCCTTAACTCATCCAAAATAATCGATTACAGAGCCTCTACGATTGCCGCTTTTTTGTGCAACCGACGAACATTTCCTTTAATTCGAGTGAATAAAGGTAACTATGGAGTGGCTCGCTCTCCCCTGGGGTCAGGTTAGGCTTCCGGGACAGTCCGAAGCTGTACTCGCCATCGCTTACCAGTATCGAAGCGATGCAGTAGACGGGATCTATCGACCAAACAAGTCCTGTTGCTTCCATGCATCTGCTCTCCGATGCGTCAAAGTCCAGGGAGAACTCGTCAGAGGCTGTGTGAACGGAACTGAGAAAACTCACGAATGACCCCTTTGCATCGCGCAGATACTCATCCAGTCGTGCTGCCGTTTCCTCAGGCAGTAATCTAATACCTAAACTCAGACCGTTATCAGATGCGGTCACGATTGTTCAAACAACGTGACGACGCATTGCTTATTCGGATCTTCACGATCCAGATACAGGACGCGTCCTCTAATATTACCGCCACAGCAACGTATCCCGTTGCTACCCACCTCTCCATCGCCAAAATCCTTGATCCGAACTTCCTCATCGGCGGAAACCCGATTATTTCTCCGATAACATCTGCTATTCGCGCAACCTTCCTTGGAATGGGTCTGAAAACAGATTCCAGGGAGTTGACATGCATTTCTCGTTCCCACTTCCATCATCCGGAATATTCAGACCGATCGTGGCGACTCACAAGTACCATATGGATTTGAGAGTTCGGTGACTTAACAACGGAATCGCATGCTGCGCAACCACACAGCAACCTCCAAACCCTACCGTGCTGACACGCTTGGCCGGTGACGGCCACTCAGAAGCATCTCAAGGTAAGTCTGCTTCTCATGCCTGTCTATTTCCATAATCCTCCTCGAGTTGGAGTACCGGCAACTTGAGATAACATGGTCTTCTGTTGTACTTCTCCATTTACCTTTTTTTTAGTAGATAGCCCCCAAGAGCAGTCCCGCCTGTACTTTTGAAAAATATGTACTACCATGAAATTAATCCACGGCTACGGAGCGTTTCACTTCTGGCTTCGATAAAGATCACAGCGTATAGGCCGTGCTTGAACTGGGACTGTCTGCTGCACCCGATTGATTGCAGCCAGTAGCTAATCAAGTTCCATGAAGCAGAAACCTGATGAGAAGGAGACGAAGATGAATCTACACTCGACTGGCAGGGCAAACTGGTTGTTCAGCGGGCTCGCGCTCGGCGCGCTTACCATGTTCCTCCTTGACCCTGACAAAGGAAGACGCCGCCGGGCATTGGCAAGAGACAAGATATACAGCGCTGGTGTTAAAACCCGCAAGCGCATCGATGCAAAGTCACGCGACCTGGCCAACCGTTCGAAAGGATTGCGTGCGGGGGCACGCCATATGATGTCCAGCGACGATAAACGCGGCGAGAACAGATCGAGCGAGAGTCAGCCTGAAACTTGAGTGGGAGGAGATCCTCAGGAAGCGAGAAGCCCTGCTACTTCCCTATGCAGAAGCGGGAAAAAATTTCGCCCAGCAGGTCGTCCGCACTGAATTCGCCGGTAATCGACGATAGAGCGAGTTGGGCAAGCCGTAGTTCCTCAGCAAAAAGATCGACTTGATCCACCCCATCTGCTAGGGCACAGGCAGCTTCAAGATGTGCCTGGGCAGTTGTCAATGCAGAAAGATGACGTTGGCGGGCCATAAAGGCACCTTCTCCTGCTGACGCCTGCCATCCAATCATCTCCAGCAGTCTTTGCCGCAGCAATCCGATTCCTGCGCCCGTTTTAGCGGAAACCCAGATATCTGTGGGGGATGTGGTAGAGGTGGCAGAACTCGGTGCCGGTTCGAGCAGATCGGTTTTGTTACGAACGACAATGAGCCGCAGGCCCGCGGGAAGCGAGGCGAGGATGGCGCGATCTTCTGGCGTTACTCCCACTCGGCTATCCACAACCAGCAGGACAATACTGGCTTTATCGATCGCGGAACGGGTGCGTGCCATACCCATTTTTTCGACCGCATCCTCCGTCTCCCGCAAGCCGGCGGTATCCAGAAGATGCAAGGGCACACCTTCAATCTCTATGACTTGGCGGATAACGTCCCGTGTCGTGCCCGGAATTTCCGTAACGATAGCAACCTCTTCTCCGGCGAGACGATTCAGGAGACTGGATTTTCCAACATTCGGCTGCCCGACCAAAGCAATCCATGTTCCTTCCCGCAGCAGGCTACCCTGCCGAGCGGAGCTGAATACCTGTTCAAGTTGGCGGCGGATATGCTCCAGCCTGACTTCCAGCTCCTTTCCAGAAATGACCTCAATTTCCTCCTCCGAAAAATCAAGGGCAGTCTCCACAAGCATTCTCAGGTCAGTAAGTGCTTGCACCAAAGCATGAATAGTATTGGAAAATTCCCCTTGGAGGGAACGGATGGCGCAGCGGGCAGCTTCCTCGGTACTGGCGTCAATAAGGTCCGCCACGCTTTCAGCCTGGGCCAGATCAAGCTTATTATTCAGGAATGCACGCAGGGTAAACTCCCCCGGCTGCGCCAGTCGCGCGCCAGCGGAAAGACAACTCGACAGCAACAGGTTCATGACTGCAGGGCCGCCGTGTCCTTGCAGCTCCAGAACCTCTTCTCCGGTATAGGACTGGGGAGCGGGAAAGTAAAGCGCTATTCCCTGATCGATAACGCGACCATTTTCGTCACGAAATCGGGTGAGGCTGGCGCGCCGGGGCTCCGGCACACAGCCTGCGACCTTGAGAGCAAGCGATTGCAAATTTCTGCCGGAAACACGCACCACCCCGATACCTCCCCGGCCTGGGGGCGTTGCAATCGCGGCAATCACATCAGAATGGATCATCCTGAGTTCGATGCCAGCTCTGTTTATGAACTCCGTTTATGAAGGCAGGAAGGCAGGGGAGTGGTGCGCCAATTCCCCTGATCGCTAATTTGCTTTCTTCTGCTTGCTCGTATTCGCGGCCGAACCTTCGATCATGCGCGTGATCTGCCACTGCTGCGCGATGGAAAGCACGTTGTTTACCAGGGAATACAACACCAGGCCCGCGGGAAAGAAGAAAAAGAAAACACTGAATGCCAAAGGCATGATCTGCATCACTCTCGCCTGGATGGGATCGGTCGCCGGGGGGCTGAGTCGCTGTTGCAGGAACATGGAAATGCCCATGATCACCGGCAGCACGTAATAGGGATCCGGGGCGGAAAGATCCTCTATCCATAACGCAAAAGACGCGTAGCGTAATTCCACGCTCGAGAGCAGCACCCAGTACAACGAAATGAATACCGGAATCTGCACCAGGATGGGCAAGCACCCCCCCATCGGATTGATTTTTTCCGTTTTATAGAAATCCATCATAGCCTGGTGCATGCGTTGCCGGTCATTCCCGTGTTGTTCCCGCAAACGCTGGAGCTTGGGCGTCACTAAACGCAACTTCGCCATCGAACGGTAACCTGCCGCAGACAGGGGAAAGAATGCAAGCTTGACTGACATGGTGAGGAGAATGATTGCTACCCCCCAGTTTCCAGTCCAGGAATGGAACAACGACAACAGCCAGAACAATGGCGCGCCGATCACGGTCAGCCAGCCGTAATCCACAACGAGATCGAGACCCGGCGCGATTGACGCAAGCTTGCTTTGCTCTTCTGGTCCCGCATAGAGCGGGACAGTGACGGTGGCGCTACTGCCAGGTTCTATCTGACCCACCGGTACGATTACACCGGCGGTATATTCGTTTTCTCCAAGACGTTTCGCGTAATATTCGCGCGCCAGCTTGTCCTTGGGCAGCCAGGCAGCCAGGAAGTACTGCTGCAGCATGGCAATCCAGCCGTTGTCTGCATTCTTAGGATAGCTGGCATTGCCCTTGTCCAGCGCGGAAAACTCGATCTTCTTGAATTTTTCCTCTTCGGTATAAAGCGCCGCGCCGGTATAGGTCGGGACCATGAAGAACGAACCTACTGGAGGCTGGCTGTCGCGCAGCATCTGAAAGTAGGAAAATGGCTGGATGGCTGCGTTCCGTTGATTGGCGACCTCGAAACTGACATCGATGAGATAACTCCCGCGATGAAACGTATAGATTTTAGTCACCTGTACGCCGTCGGCCTCCGGCGCGCTCAACCGTATTTGGATTTTATCCTGCCCGGCTGCCAACTCGTATGCACCCGGTTCCGCCGTAAAACGCGTCTTGTGGGTCGGTAAACCTTCGCCGATCAATCCGGATTGCGCTATGTAGACGCGCTCAGGATCGCTCTCCAGTAATGCGAAAGGCTTGTTTTTATCCTCCTTGGAAGGCTGATGCAGCAACTCCAGGCGGCGAATATCGCCCCCCGCGGTGTCGATTTCAGCCAACACCATGTCGGTCTTGACCGTGATTTTGTCCCCGGATTCGAGCTTGCCCGCTGCCCTGACAGGAGCGCCGTTTTCCGCGGTTGCACCCCTTTGCGGTACTGATGAAGCAAGCTGATCTCCTGGTACCGGAGTTTCGGCAGTATCTGCACCGGCCTGCTTTTCCGTGCCCTGCACTGCCGTTGTCGGCGCCTGGGTTGCAGGATATTGTTCTTTCTGCCACGCATCCCACAGGAATAACAGCGATGTGGCAAAAATCAGGAAGAGTACGAATCTTTGTGTATCCATCTTGCTCTGCGAGTTATTTTTTTACGACAGGTAAAAACCGTTCAGAAACATTCAACGGGATGGTTCCGCAGGAACTGGGTCATATCCCCCCCTGCTCCAGGGATTGCATCGCATTATCCTCCAGACGCTGAGAACGAGTCCTCGCGTGGCCCCATGCCGGGCTAGCGCTTCACATGCATAATGCGAACAAGACGGACTGAACCGGCATGAGGGCCCAAGGAAAGGGCTCAGGCAATATTGATAGAGCCTGATAAACGCAATAATTATTCGCGACATTGCTGCAATTGAATCATGAGACGCCGTGCTTCGTCCGCTAACTGCACCGAACTGCGATCACTGGCACGGCAACGCAGACGCATCACCAGATCAAGGCCCGCCATATCCTCCTGGCGTGCACGAAACACTTCCCGCAACACCCGTTTCACCCGGTTGCGGTTTACGGCAAGCCGTTCAATTTTACCTGCCACTATTAATCCCAATCTGGAATGCAATAAACCGTTGGGTTTAGCGAAAACCTGAAGTAATTCACCGCCTTTGGAACACCTGAACCGGATGACCGAGGAAAATTCTTCTGCCTTATGCAGGCGATGAGTTTTAGGAAAACGAATAATACGGCCCCCCGGAATGCGGTACGTTACTGCACTCCGAGGCGAACCCGTCCTTTGGCGCGCCGAGCCCGGATTACCGCCGCTCCACCCACGGTTTTCATGCGGACCCTGAAACCGTGGGTCCGCTTTCTGCGCGTCACGGATGGTTGGTAAGTACGTTTCATTATTACCCCTGTGCCTGATAATGATAAATAAAAACTCGACATTACAACTCTTTACGACGGCCTGTGTCAACCGATATTTTTTGCCATTCCTGTGGATAAGCTGTGAAGAACGGTCTAAAATATTTCGCTCACCTCGCCCGCAACTTCCGTTTCTTCCCCAACGAGTCATTAATATCATGCTTGCACCGGATACCTTTTGGCTTGCCTGTCTCGAATATTTTGAAAATGAGCTGAGCGCGCAGCAATTCAATACCTGGATCAAACCGCTGCGCCTGCAACTGTCGGACGACTCGCCTGAGCCGGTCCTCACGCTGATTGCACCCAACCGTTTTGTCCTCCAATGGGTAAAGGACAACTTTTTGAGCGGCATCACGCAGATGGCGGAAAACCACTTCGCGCGCCCGGTTCAGTTGCGGTTGGAACTGGCTGGGCAGGTTGCGCCCAGCCCATCTCCTTCGATTGGCGGGAATAACGGAATGGATTCCCGTCCGGTTACCGCGGTGTTTGATGCGCCGACAGGATCCCCGCAAAAGGCACCGAAGGATACGAAAGATGTAAAGGATACAAAGGAAAAACAGGAAAAAAATCCAACCAGGCTGAATCCCTCTTTCACCTTCAATACTTTCGTCACAGGAAAGGCAAACCAGTTGGCACGTGCCGGGGCTATTCAGGTTGCCGAACGTCCCGGCGTTGCTTATAACCCCTTCTTCATCTATGGGGGGGTAGGGTTGGGAAAAACCCATCTGATTCAAGCGATCGGCAATTTCGTTGTGGAGCACAACCCAAGTGCCAAGGTTCGCTATATTCACTCGGAACAATACGTTTCCGACGTAGTAAGGGCTTACCAACATAAAGCATTTGATGAATTCAAGCGCTACTATCATTCGCTGGATCTGTTGCTGATCGACGATATCCAGTTTTTTGGCGGGAAAAATCGCACGCAGGAAGAGTTTTTCTACGCATTCAACGCCCTGATCGAAGCGCACAAGCAAGTCATCATCACTTGCGACTCTTACCCAAAGGAAATCGCCGGCATGGAAGAACGGTTGATTTCGCGTTTCGGATGGGGCTTGACGGTAGCAGTGGAACCTCCTGAACTGGAAATGCGCGTCGCGATTCTCCTGAAGAAAGCATTGATGGAAGATATCATCCTGGATGAAAGCGTCGCTTTTTTCATCGCAAAACACATTCGCTCCAATGTACGCGAACTGGAAGGCGCATTGAAAAGGGTGGTCGCTTACTCACGCTTCACCGGTCACGCACTGAGTCTGGAGTTGGCGCGGGAAGCATTGAAAGATCTACTGGCGGTACAGAACCGTCAGATCTCCATTGAAAACATTCAAAAGACAGTGGCGGACTACTACAAGATCAAGGTCGCCGAAATGTACTCCAAAAAGCGTTCTCGCGTTGTTGCCCGCCCCCGCCAAATGGCCATGGCCATCTCCAAGGAACTTACCCCTCTGAGTCTGCCCGATATCGGGGAAGCTTTCGGGGGTCGGGACCATACCACGGTATTGCATGGGTATCGAAAGATTGCCGAATTGCGCGCTTCCGACCCTGCCGTCAATCGTGACTTCAATACCTTGCTGCACATTCTCCGCGGCTAACTGCAAACTGAGGTTTAAAACAGGATGAATTGGGGATAACTCATCGCTTTTGTTCAGACTTTAATTCTGCTCACAAACTATCCACAGCCCATACCTTATTGATACAGAAATAGAAAATGATCTAATATACTGATATAAGGCAAACTTTCCTACTTTTACCGGATTTCGCCAGTTCTTATTAACTATTATTAGCTTTACAATTAAAAAATGAAACTGATAGAAACCGACAGGGATACGTTGCTGAAACCTTTGCAGACAGTTACCGGTATTGTCGAGCGACGTCATACTTTACCTATCCTTTCCAACGTACTTATTGAACGCAAGCAGGAAAATATTTCGTTTATTGCTACCGACCTTGAAATCCAGATTACTACCTCCGCCACCGATGGTGGCAAGGCAGATGAGGAATACTCCGTAACGGTTGCTGCAAAAAAACTTCAGGATATATTGCGTGCACTGCCTGAAAGGGTGCAGGTGACGCTGGAAACCAGCGACAGCCGGCTTCAGGTCAAAGCGGGAAAAAGCCGCTTCAATCTGCAGACGCTTCCTGCGGAAGATTTTCCAAAATTTCCTGAAAGTAATGAACCGCAGGGAACAGTCAAGGTACAGCAGAAGGAATTGAAACATCTCCTGTCGATGGTCCAATATGCCATGGCTCACCAGGACATTCGCTACTACCTGAACGGCTTGCTGTTATTGCTGGAAAACAATCAACTGAAGGTGGTTGCAACCGATGGTCATCGGTTGGCGTTCGCCCTGATGATGCTTGAGACACCGTTGGAAAAAAAGGAGGTCATTCTTCCTCGCAAGGTGGTGCTCGAATTAGCCCGGCTATTGAATGAAACCGAGGAGCCGGTAACCATAGAAGTACTTCAGAACCAGGTGCGTTTTACCTTCTCCAATGTCATTCTGGTATCCAAAGTGGTCGATGGAAAGTTTCCGGACTATAACCGCGTCATCCCCACCGGTTACCAGAAACAATTCGATATAAACCGGCTGTTGCTGCTACAGACGCTGCAACGCGCCGCGATCCTGTCCAATGAAAAATTTCGCGGAGTCCGTCTTATCCTCACCACCGGCAATCTTCGTATCGTCTGCAATAACAGCGAACAGGAAGAAGCGCAGGAAGAGCTGGAACTTCAATATGACGGAGAAGGGCTCGACATTGGTTTCAACATCACTTATCTGCTCGATGTGCTGAACAATACGGACTGTGAAACAGTAACGTGCGCATTTGGCGACGCCAACAGCAGTGCGTTGATCACCATTCCTGGTAACGACAGCTTCAAATATGTAGTCATGCCCATGCGCATATGAGGTAAATATCAGGTCATTTCACACCCTTCTGTAGCTGGGAAGCTGCAGAAGCGTCCGTCGGTGCGCTTATGGTATAATTTATTGCTTACTGCGAAGCATTTTCCGGCATTGCAGACTCAGCTACGACCTTTGTTGAGTTTCCTTGGGCCTTCCCCGAGTGGCCTCTTGAGCCTTAATCCCCCAGGTGAGTGAAAACCGGCTCTCAGTAGCGTTTGCTCTAGATGTTTTCCGATAGCAGTCAGCAGGATTCGCAATAACTTTATTGCGAATCCATCAGTGTGGAAGCGATTGAATATTCCGTTTCAAATAACTGAAACAACTGAAGATACAGCAATGAACGAAAAAGAGCGTTCCCTACAGCAAAAAAGCAAAAGCTCCACTGATTATGGCTCGGACAGCATCAAGATCCTGAAAGGGCTGGATGCGGTGCGCAAGCGCCCTGGCATGTACATTGGCGATACCAGCGACGGTACCGGGCTGCACCATATGGTGTTCGAGGTATTGGATAATGCGATTGATGAGGCGCTGGCCGGCTATTGCGATGAGATTTCGGTCATCATCCACCCCGACAACTCGGTTACGGTGCAGGACAATGGTCGCGGCATTCCAACGGGCATAAAGCAGGATGACGAGCTCAAGCGTTCCGCTGCTGAAATCGTCATGACCGAACTTCACGCCGGGGGTAAGTTCGATTCCGATTCATACAAGGTATCAGGCGGCTTGCATGGGGTTGGCGTCTCGGTCGTGAATGCCCTGTCGGAATGGTTGCGCCTTTCCATTCGTCGAGATGGAAAGGTTCATCAGATCGAGTTTCGCATGGGGGTGCCGATGACACCACTGGCCGTGACCGGAAAGACTGAAAGGCGCGGTACCGAAGTACATTTTCTGGCGAGCAAGGAAATATTCGGAGATATCGAATACCACTATGACATATTTGCCAAGCGGCTCCGGGAACTTTCCTTTCTCAACAATGGTGTCAAAATCCATCTCGTAGACCAGCGCAATGCCAAGGAAGAAACATTTGCCTTTGTGGGCGGAGTCAAGAGTTTTGTCGAATATGTCAATCGCACCAAGTCGGTGCTTCATCCCAATATTTTCTATGCAGCGGGAGAAAAAGACCGCATCGTGGTGGAAGTCTCGATGCAGTGGAATGACAGCTATACCGAGCAGGTGCTGTGCTTTACAAACAATATTCCGCAAAAGGATGGCGGTACTCATCTCACGGGTCTGCGCGCGGCCATGACGCGCACCCTGAACAATTACATAGAAAAAAGCGATCTCGCAAAAAAAGCCAAAATCGAAACCTCGGGCGACGACATGCGCGAGGGCCTGTCATGTGTTTTGTCAGTGAAGCTGTTCGAACCCAAGTTTTCATCTCAAACCAAGGAAAAGCTCGTATCGTCGGAAGTGCGGCCGGTAGTGGAAGAAATCGTGTCGCTCAAATTGGCGGAATTCCTCATGGAGCATCCGGTCGATGCAAAAATCATCTGCGGCAAGATCATCGAAGCAGCCCGGGCGCGCGAGGCCGCGCGCAAGGCGCGGGAATTGACCCGGCGCAAAGGTGTGCTGGACGGCATGGGGCTACCCGGCAAACTGGCGGATTGCCAGGAGAAAGACCCGGCTCTGTCCGAGCTTTATCTGGTCGAGGGCGATTCCGCCGGGGGCTCCGCCAAGCAGGGACGCGACCGCAAGTTCCAAGCCATCATGCCGTTGAAAGGAAAAATCCTCAATGTGGAAAAAGCCCGTTTTGACAAGCTGATTTCCTCGCAGGAAATTGCGTCCCTTATCACAGCGCTTGGCACCGGCATCGGCAAGGACGAGTATAACCCGGACAAATTGCGCTATCACCGCATCATCATCATGACGGATGCCGACGTGGACGGCTCGCATATCCGCACCTTGCTGCTCACTTTCTTTTACCGGCAAATGCCGGAACTGATCGAGCGCGGCCATATCTTCATTGCCCAACCCCCGCTATATAAGATCAAGCACGGCAAGCAGGAACGCTACGTCAAGGACGATCACGAGCTCAAGCAATACCTGCTGGGCCTGGCGTTGACGGATGCGGAATTGCATACGGGAGAGGGTAAATCGCCGCTGACCGGAGAAACGCTGGAAAACATCGCGAACGAATATCTGCTGGCGGAAGCCGTGATCGAGCGCGTGAGTTCGCTGATCGATAGCGAAGTCATGCATGCGTTGTTACGCCATGCCGACATCGATCTAAGTAATGAGGGGCTCGCGACCGAAAGCGCGGCTCGTCTGGCGGAACAGGTCAATGCAGCAAATATCACTATCGTACCCAAGTACGACGCCGCCACAGAAGAGTACCGGCTGAAAATCTCCCGCATGCATCACGGCAATATTCGCTACAGCTATATCGACCGGGATTTTCTGCAAAGTGGCGATTACGCGCAAATCAGGCAAACCGCCCAGGTGCTCGATGGTCTGATAGGGCCGGCGGCTTATGTGCAGCGCGGCGAAAAGAAACAGGCGGTGAGCGACTTCAAGCAAGCACTCGACTGGCTGCTGGAGGAAGTCAAAAAAGGCATCGGTACCCAGCGCTACAAAGGTCTGGGTGAGATGAATCCGGCCCAGCTCTGGGAAACGACCATGGACCCGAAGGTTCGCCTTCTGCTGCGTGCCCAGATAGAGGACAGCATCGCCGCAGACGAAATTTTCACCACCCTGATGGGCGATATCGTGGAACCGCGGCGCGCGTTCATCGAGAACAATGCGCTGGGAGTGAGGAATCTCGATGTTTAGCTGATATGTCATCGGCTTGAAGCCAATATGTGAAGACGCCACTGGCTACCTGCATCATAGAGGGCGTCTTGACGCAATCTGGCAGCTTGAGATGGTAAACTCGCAATTTTTCAATAAAAATTATTCGCAGGTTTTAAAACAATATGTTGTCCTCACACAATACTCTCGAAAGCGTAGACCCTGATCTCTGGCAGGCCATCAAAGGCGAGATGCAGCGGCAGGAAGAATATATCGAGCTGATCGCGTCTGAAAATTATGCGAGTCCTGCAGTGATGCAGGCGCAGGGCTCGGTGCTGACCAACAAGTATGCGGAGGGTTATCCCGGAAAACGCTACTACGGCGGCTGCGAATATGTAGATGTCGTAGAGCAGCTGGCAATCGATCGGGTAAGGGCGCTGTTCGACGCAGAGTATGTCAATGTCCAGCCGCATTCCGGTTCACAGGCCAACGCCGCAGTCTATCTGACCGCCTTGAAGCCGGGAGATAAGCTGCTGGGGATGTCGCTTGCGCATGGCGGGCATCTGACACACGGCGCTTCGGTCAATCTCAGCGGCAAGATTTTCAATGCCGTTTCCTATGGCCTTCGTTCTGATACCGAAGAGCTGGACTATGACGAGGTTGCGCGCCTGGCGCACGAACATAAGCCCAAGCTGATCGTGGCAGGGGCTTCGGCTTACTCGCTAGTGATAGACTGGAAACGCTTTCGCAAGATTGCGGACGATATAGGAGCCTATCTGTTCGTGGATATGGCGCATTATGCGGGGCTGGTTGCGGCAGGATACTATCCCAATCCCGTCGGCATCGCCGATTTCGTCACGAGCACGACCCACAAGACGCTGCGCGGTCCCCGGGGCGGCATCATCATGGCCAAGGCGGAACATGAGAAAGCGCTCAATTCCGCTATTTTCCCGCAAACCCAGGGAGGTCCATTGATGCACGTGATTGCCGCCAAGGCAGTAGCCTTCAAGGAAGCCGCCAGCCAGGAGTTCAAGAATTACCAGGAACAGGTAATCGACAATGCGCGCGTAATGGCGAAAGTATTGCAGGAGCGCGGATTGCGCATCGTCTCGGGGCGCACCGACTGCCACATGTTTCTGGTGGACCTCCGCCCCAAGTATATTACCGGCAAGCAGGCTGCGGAATCGCTGGAGCTGGCGCATATCACCGTCAATAAGAATGCGATTCCCAACGACCCGCAGAAACCATTCGTCACCAGCGGGATTCGCATCGGCTCTCCTGCCATCACCACCCGCGGCTTTACCGAAATTGAATCCGAACAACTGGCGCATCTGATAGCCGATGTACTGGAGGCGCCGACAGATTCCTCGGTGCTGACAGAGGTTGCACGCCAGGCAAAAGCACTATGTGCAAAATTTCCCGTTTACCAAGGCTGATCGCGCAATGGAGCGGCGCATACTGACGCCGCTTCCATGTCTCGCCATGCGGACGACCTGCACCTGGATCAATTTGCTTTGGCTCCAGGGCTGAAGTCAGCCGACCGGTTCCAGATCGACGCATGAAATGTCCCTTCTGCAACGCGCCTGACACAAGCGTGATCGACTCCAGGGTGAGCGAGGAAGGAGACAGGATACGCCGCCGCCGGCGCTGCCCCAACTGTGACAAACGCTTCACCACCTATGAAACCGTGGAATTGCGTTTGCCGCAGGTCGTGAAACAGGATGGCAATCGCGCCGAGTTCGACCGCGAAAAATTGCGTACCGGCTTTATGAGGGCATTGCACAAGCGTCCGGTTTCGGCAGAGGATGTGGAGGCGGCAATGAATCGCGTCGTCCAGAAGCTGCTAAGCTTGGGTGAACGGGAGATCGCCTCGCACAAGATTGGCGAGATGGTGATGGGAGAACTCTATAAACTGGACAAGGTCGCGTACATTCGCTTTGCTTCTGTTTATCGAAGTTTTCAGGGTGCTGCCGATTTCGATGATGCAATCCGGGAACTGCAAGGACCTGGCAACAGGAAAGAACCGGACAAAGCCTGATTCATACGTTTCACCTTCTGTATTCCGTCTTCCCACCAAGCGACGCCGCTGCCACTTGAGTTGCAAACTGAATTTGCAGCTTCGCATTTGAACAATGGAGTTTCCAATGTTCTCGCCAACCGATTACCGCTTCATGGCCCAGGCGCTGCGGCTCGCAGAAAAAGGGCTTTATAGTACAAGCCCGAATCCTCGGGTGGGCTGCGTGCTGGTCCGCGATGGACAGGTGGTGGGTACCGGGTGGCACAAGCGCGCAGGTGAGCCTCATGCGGAAATAAATGCACTCGCTGCCGCCGGGCCGGCGGCACGCGGTGCGACCGCTTATCTCACACTGGAGCCGTGCAGTCACCATGGCCGCACTCCACCCTGTGCCGATGCCTTGATCCAGGCAGGCGTGGTCAAAATTATCGCGGCGATGCAGGACCCGAATCCGCTCGTGTCCGGCCGTGGTTGTGCCCTTCTGGAAGAGGCGGGGATGGAAGTGCAAACCGGCTTGATGGAAGCTGAAGCGAAAGCACTGAATATCGGATTTGTCTCGCGCATGGTCCGCGGTCGTCCCTGGATCAGAGTCAAGATCGCGGCAAGTCTTGACGGCAAGACAGCCCTCAACAACGGGTCCAGTCAATGGATCACGAGTGAAGCGGCACGCCGTGATGGACATCGCTGGCGCGCCCGTTCCTGCGCGGTAATGACCGGCATTGGGACGATGGTGGCCGATAACCCGCAGCTCACGGTGCGCCATGTCCATACCTCCAGGCAACCCGTCCCGGTAGTGGTGGACAGGGGACTGGATATACCGCTGGATGCTGGGTTGCTGCGTGGCGCAGGCGAGCTGATTTTTACCGCTGCTGCCAGTGAAGGCAAAATTGTCGCGTTACGTGATGTGGGTGCGCACGTCATCCTGTTGCCGGATAGTGCTGGCAACGTTGATCTGGCTGCAATGATGCAACGGCTTGCGGATTTCGAAATAAACGAAGTGCTGGTCGAGGCAGGGCGAGGCTTGAACGGGGGGCTTCTCCAGGCGGATCTGGTGGATGAGCTGGTCATTTATCTTGCCCCCTGTCTGATCGGAAATGGGGCGCAGGACATGCTCAAATTGCCAGAACTCTTGAATCTGGAAGACAAGCGTGCCCTCAAGATTCACGATGTACGCGCCGTGGGACAGGATATCCGCATTATTGCCCGTTTTGCTGACAGGATGGCTCCCTAACCTGGGCGATTCTCTTCTTTCAAAATCTTCTGGGTTAAGTAAGCGCACACTTACTCAGCGCATGGCTGGAACAAAAGATCCGTTTATGTTTTCGCCGGATACTTGGTAAGCTTGCGCTGCAATGTCCGCCGATGCATGTTGAGAACACGCGCCGTTACAGAAACGTTTCCTTTGTTCTCGTTGAGTACGCGCTGAATGTACTCCCACTCGAGCCGGCCGACGGACAGGGGGTGGGCGCTGATCTGCACGTCTGCGTCCCCGGTCGTGCGCTCGAACGCCGCCATGATTTCATGGACGTCGACCGGCTTCGCGAGGTAGTGAGTGGCGCCGAGTTTGATCGCCTCGACCGCGGTGGCGATGCTGGCGTAGCCCGTCAGCATGACGATACGCGTGCCGGGGTCGAGTGCTTTCAGCTTTTCGACCAGGGATAACCCCGAAGGGCCGGGCAACCTGAGATCGATAACAGCGTACTCCGGTGTGCCGGTCTCCGCCAGCTCCAGCGCCTGGTCCACGTTATGTGCGCAGCTCACGTTGAATCCGCGTTTGGTCATTGCATTGGCAAGAACCGTACAAAAGGTATGGTCGTCGTCCACAATCAGCAAGGTGGGACGATCATCCATTTCCGTCATGGGTAACGTTGTTGTCATATCGATGGCTGTATCAGAGGGAGTATGACCTGGGTGCAGGCCCCGCCTTCACGATTGGTCAGGCGCACCTTGCCGCCAAACCGCTCGATATTAGCATTTGCCAGAAACAGGCCGATGCCGAAACCCTGCCCTTTTGTTTTGGTGGTGAAAAAGGGCTGGCCGGCACGCTGGGCCGCCTCTCCGCTCAGTCCTTCTCCATAGTCGAGTATCTGCAGATGCAGTTCCTGATGACTCCAGGTAACTTCTATCTCAATGTGTTTCAAGGATGCGTCCGCCGCATTATTCAACAGATTCAAGATGGACTGGCTCAGTAATTGCGTGTTCAGAATCTGGGGAGCCGGCTGCACGCCGCTGCCGCGATAGGTAAACTGGGCGGAAGGTCGCATCAATTGCCATTTATCCAGAACCTGGCGCAAAAAAAGATCGACTGTCTGGCCACTGACATCTTCGGCGCGTGCCTGGCCCGCATCCGCCAGCAATTGCGTCAGGGTGCGCTTGCAGTGCGCGATCTGATCCCGCAATATTCTGATATTGCCTTGAAATTCGGTGTTGTCGATGTATTCGTCCTGCAATTCCCCCGTGACTATCGCCATGGTTGCCAGCGGTGTGCCCAGTTCATGCGCCGCGCCGGCGGCCAGCGTTCCGAGTGCAATGATCTGTTCATTACGCAATGCCTGCTCACGCGCCAATGCCAGGTCCTTGTCGCGTTCGCGGATCGATATGCCCATCTTGACAACGAACCACGCGATCAATACCGTGCTCAGTACGAAAGCCAGCCACATCCCGGACACGTGCATGATGAATTCGCTGCCATGTTCTTCATGGTTATGTGGCAGGGGCACATAATAAAACAGCAACAGCGTATAGCAACTTATGGTGATGGCAGCCATCACCCAGGTATAAGCCCAGGGCAGCGCAGCCGCAGCAATAGTCAGAGGCAGAAGGTATAGCGAGATAAACGGGTTGGTCGAGCCGCCGCTGAGGTAAAGCAGCGTACTTAAAGCAAGCACGTCCACTAGGAGTTGTGCAAAGAACTCCATGCTGGAAACCGGCCATTTACGATGGAGACGTATCCAGGTCGCCAGGTTTACCACCCCCAGCAAAACCGCTACCGCGACCATTTCCGCCCAGGGTAATTCCAGCTCGAGTCCCCAGTAAGCCAGCGCAAAAGTCAGGCATTGCGCCGCGATGACAATATTCCTGAGCAGGAATAAACGTTGCAGATTCTTGCGGAGAGGTGGCTGGCCTGGGTTAGCAATCATTTTTGTCGCTGATTTTCTCATGCCGGATGAGGAGCCTTATTTGATCCGGCCAGAAAAAATACTATGAATCTTGTCATTCCGGGCCTGGTCCGGAATCCAGCAAACCAATAATGGGGTACTTTGAATGTCACTGGATACCGGTTTTCGCCGATATGACATTTGTACTGTTTGCTCGCCGGATTAATAGTAACTTCCATGAGCTTCTCTAGAGGCTTCTCCAAGGCTTCGCTATATTATCCCCGAACATTAGCGTATATTGCCATGCAGGACCATGCGGCAAATTGCCGCATGGTCCTGGAAAAGGGAAAAGGGAACAATATCGATATGGATATTTGAAAGCAGGAAAGACCCGATGTTCACAGGAATTGTCGAAGCTGTCGGCGAGATCAAAACGGCCAGCCCGCAGGAAAATGGCTTAAGCTTGCGCATTGCACCAGGCAAGCTGTCTCTGGCAGACACAAAAGTCGGCGACAGCATCGCGGTAAATGGCGTATGCCTCACAGTTACCGCGCTGGCGGACAACCTGTTATCTGTAGACGTCTCCCGTGAAACATTGCAGTGCACGCAAGGACTGGATAAACCGGGCGGAAAGGTTAATCTCGAAAAATCGCTGCGCCTGTCGGACAGGCTGGGCGGCCACCTCGTCAGCGGCCATGTCGACGGAGTTGGAGAGGTGACAAAGTTTCAGTCCCTGGGCGAAAGCTGCCTGCTTGCGATCCGGTTGCCGGATTCGCTACTGAAATATATTGCCAAAAAAGGTTCGATTACGGTGAATGGCGTGAGTTTGACGGTCAACCGGGTAGAGGGTAACGAATTGGAGATCAACCTCATTCCTCATACGCTGGCCGAAACGACGCTGAAAGGATTGAAAGCGGGCGCCAGGGTAAATGTGGAAGTGGATATGCTCGCACGCTACGTGGAGCGCCTGCTGGCAATGGACGACAAGCACAGGAGCGAGCGCTCGATTCAGACATGATCATCAGTTCAGTTCAGGAAATCATCGCGGACATCAAGACCGGCCGCATGGTCATTCTCGTCGACGAGGAAAACCGCGAAAACGAGGGAGACCTGATTCTGGCAGCGGATTTCATTACACCGGCAGCCATCAATTTCATGGCCACGTACGGGCGCGGCCTGATCTGCCTGACGTTGATGGAGGAACGCTGCCGCCAGCTTAATCTGCCCTTGATGGTGGCGGCTAACCGGTCTCCGCTCGGTACCAATTTTACGGTTTCCATCGAAGCCGCGACCGGCGTGACCACCGGAATTTCCGCCGCCGACCGCGCCCGCACGGTACAGGCTGCCGTGAATCGGGATGCAAAACCGGATGACCTCGTCCAGCCGGGACATATTTTTCCGCTCATGGCGCAAAACGGCGGCGTGCTTGTGCGCGCCGGCCACACGGAAGCCGGTTGCGATCTGGCGCATCTGGCGGGACTCACCCCCGCCTCCGTCATCTGCGAAATACTGAATGAAGACGGAAGCATGGCGCGCCTCCCTGATCTGGTCGAGTTTGCGGCAAAGCATCAACTCAGGATCGGTGCCATTGCTGACCTCATCCATTATCGCAGCCGTACGGAAAGCCTGGTAGAACGCATTGTAGAACGTCCCATCCAGACAGCACACGGGAGATTCCAGCTCGTTGCCTACCTGGACAAAACCGCCAATACGGTCCACCTGGCGCTGGTAAAGGGAGCGATCGATCCCGACGATGAAACCCTGGTAAGAGTGCATGAGCCGCTTTCGACCATGGACCTTCTCGATCTGGAGGATGATACCCACTCCTGGAATCTGAACGAGGCCCTGCGCATCATCAGCGATGCGGAACGCGGTGTTATCGTACTGCTTCATCGCAGGGAAAGCGGGTCGGAGCTGATGGAAAGGGTGTTACCAGCAAAACTGCCGCACCGTCCGGCGGCCAAGGCTGACCTGCGCAATTATGGCATTGGCGCGCAGATCCTCAAGGATCTCAACGTGAGGAAGATGCGCTTACTGGCCGTTCCCCGAAAAATGCCGAGCATGGCGGGCTTCGGACTTGAAGTCACCGGCTATCTGGAGCCGGAAGATAAAAGACGGCTGGCGGAAGGTCGCCAGGCGGTTCGTTGATAATTTTTTGAACCCGCAACTTAAACCTGCAATCCGCTAATGGATAAGAGGCGGCTGGTTGATACATCGAACGTTTCTCCAACCTTTGCAATCAGAACTTGTTACAGGAGCGAACATGGCACGATACGAAAATATTCTTGAGCTCGAACCCAATCTCGACGGTGAAGATCTCAGCATTGGCATTGTCATGAGCCGCTTTAATATCGAGGTAGGCGAGGGATTGCTGGGCGCATGCGTGGAGGAACTGATGAAACAGGGTGTCGACGCAGGGAATGTCGTCCTGGTTTCGGTCCCGGGGGCGCTTGAAATCCCTCTGGCGTTGCAAAAGATGGCCTTGACTGACCAGTTCGATACGCTGATCGCTCTGGGCGCAGTCATACGCGGAGAGACGTACCATTTCGAAGTCGTTTCCGAGCAATCCACCAAAGGAGTTGCCACGGTGCAACTGGATACGGGCATTCCCATCGCCAATGGCATACTCACGACCGATACCGACGACCAGGCACTGACGCGCATGAGCCAGAAGGGTGCTGAAGCCGCGCGGGTCGCGATTGAGATGGCTAACCTGCAAAGAACGCTCGATGAAATGGAGCAATGAAACACTGGAGCAATGGGTGGCAAAAGAAGCAGAACGCGATGCAGAATCAGGTGGGAAGCGGGAAGTGAAACGGGCGGAGAGACGGGCGGAGAAACAGGGAAGGGGTACTGCGCGAAAAAGCCGCCGGCGCCTGGCGCGTGAACTGGCTTTGCAGGGGTTGTATCAGTGGTGCGTAGCGGGTGGAAGCGCCGGTACCATCGAAGCGCAGCTACGGGACACGGACGAGTTCCCGAAAACGGACGAGGAATATTTCTCCCGTCTGCTCCATGGCGTGTTGACGGAAGCACCCGAGCTCGAGAAGGAAATCCAGCCCTGTCTCGATCGCCCATTCAACGAACTCAGTCCGGTGGAGATTTCGATATTACTGCTCGGTACCTATGAGCTGGAGCGACATCCGGAAATACCGTATCGGGCAGTCATCAATGAAGCGGTTGAACTCGCCAAAGCCTACGGCGGCACGCACGGCCATAAATATGTCAATGGCGTGTTAGATAAATTGGCGGCAAAGCTGAGAGCGGTCGAGATCGGGGCAAAACTTTGACTGCGGGACGTACCCAGAACTGCTCGACCGCTTCCGCCGCTTCTGGCGTGAAGTGACGACATGAATTGATCCTGTAGGCCGCAAGTAAAGTGTTGTCGGAATTTGACATCATCCGGTCTTTTTTCACACGCTCCGCTCCCGCCACGGTATTAGGTGTAGGGGACGATGCGGCGCTCATCAGGCCTGCACGCGGGATGGAACTGGCAGTTTCAGCCGACATGCTGGTTTCCGGGCGCCATTTTTTCGAAGATGTGGATCCGTACAAGCTCGGTCATAAATCTCTGGCAGTGAATCTTTCCGATATGGCGGCAATGGGTGCCCGTCCCCGTTGGGCAACCCTTTCTCTCGCGCTGCCAGAATCAATGGTACAAAAGGATGAGTCATGGCCGCGAGCGTTTGCTGACGGGTTTTTCGCGCTTGCTCATGCCCATCAGGTGGACCTGATCGGTGGCGATACCACCAGCGGTCCCCTGAATATCTGCGTGACGATTATTGGTGAAGTGCCGGAAGGAAAAGCCTTGCGCCGCAGCGGCGCCAGGGCGGGTGATGATGTCTGGGTTTCGGGCTACCTCGGGGACGCCGCTCTGGCGCTTGCTTATCGAAAAAAAAAGATTATGCCGGAACCGGGCGAAGTGGAAACCGCCGCAGTGGAAGCTGCGGAAGTGGAAGTCCTTATGGCCGCGCTTGAGATGCCCATTCCCCGCGTGGAGTTGGGGCAACGGCTGATCGGCCTTGCCCACAGCGCCATCGATATTTCAGACGGTCTGCTGGCCGACCTCGGACACATTCTGGAGTGTTCAAGAGTGGCGGCTGTTGTCAGAATCGGTCAGATAAGGCGTTCGGCGGCGATGGAGAAACATTTTCCCCACCCTTTGGCGATAGAATGCCTGCTTGCGGGGGGAGACGATTATGAGTTGTGCTTTACCGTGCCGAAGTCGGAGCGAACAAAGGTGGAACTGCTTTCGCGCGAGGAAGGCATTCCGTTAACACGTATTGGTAGTATCGAGGAGGGAGCAGGCTTGGTCGTGCTCGATTCCGCAGGCAGAACAGTCACTACGAGAGTCAAAGGCTATGACCATTTCCAAGTCTGACAACCGGAGCGATAATTCGCCTGACCGCAACCCTGTCGAGGTGGAATCCACGCCCGCCCCTTCTATCGACAAGGGGAATGAAGCCCGACGAGAGGCTCTTCCGCTCCTGCCTTCCCTCTGGATCGAACGGCCGATACCTGACAAGACATTCATTCGCAGCAGCGTGGCACATTTCATCGCCTTCGCCGGAGGGGCCGGATTGAGTCCCGTGGCACCCGGCACAGCCGGTACCCTGATCGCGTTCCCCCTGTTCTGGGCACTCGAATATATTTTCGATTCCTTCGGTTTTCTCCTGTTTCTTGTTGCCGCGTTTAGTGTCGGTATCTGGGCTTGCGGGGTGACAGGCCGGGCACTGAGGAATCCCGATCACGGCGGTATCGTCTGGGATGAGGTCACCGCTTTCCTGCTGGTGCTGTTCTTTACACCCAAGGGCCTGATGTGGCAGGCATTCGCATTTCTGCTGTTTCGGTTGTTCGATATAATCAAACCGGCACCTATCCGTTACTACGAAAAAAAACTGCATGGCGGATTTGGTGTGATGTTCGACGACCTGCTGGCGGCTTTCTTCACGCTTTTGTGTCTGGCCTTCTGGAAGGCTTATGTGACCGGTTAGCCAATACGTTCCAATAGGCGCCGCAGATGCGGGCATTTTTCTAGCAAGTATCGGGGAAATGGATTTCAGGAGGAGCAACCGACATGGATGATATGATGCTTCAGGATCTGGCGATGCGGGTGGGAACAGCGCTTGCCCAGCAGGAATTGATGCTCGTCACGGCCGAATCCTGTACCGGCGGGTGGCTGGGACAGGTCATTACTTCAGTCGCCGGGAGTTCCGGCTGGTATGAGCGCGGCTTCATTACCTATGCTACGGCTTCGAAACAGGAAATGCTGGGCGTGAGTAACGCCACCCTCGAACAGTACGGTTCGGTATCGGAACAGACAGCCTCCGAAATGGCCGCGGGTGCGATTGCACGCAGTCATGCCCAGGTGGCAGTGTCAGTAACCGGTATTGCCGGACCGGATGGCGGTATCGAGGAAAAGCCGGTCGGAATGGTATGCTTTGCCTGGATAATGAAAGAGGGAATGGCGCTCGCCGAAACGCGATATTTCAGCGGCAGTCGCGAGGAGATAAGGCGCCAATCCGTATCGGGAGCGCTGCAAGGCCTGATCGATCTGCTACACAGTATCCCGCCCGCCGTCGCATGACTCTCCGTCGCTCAATGATCGCTCTCATGCGTCCCATTACGGGACATCAGCCGATCACTATAGGCGATTGCAATGGCGGACAACAGGAAAACTATGTGAATCCCGGTCTGGGCCAGGATCGTTTTTTCGTCATATGCCTTGGCGTTGATGAACGTCTTCAGCAGATGAATGGAAGAGATGCCGATAATAGCAGTGGAGAGCTTGACTTTCAGCACGGTCGCGTTGACATGCGATAACCACTCCGGCTGATCGGGGTGTCCTTCCAGATTCATGCGGGAGACAAAAGTCTCATAACCTCCGATGATCACCATGATGAGCAGATTGGAGATCATCACCACGTCGATCAGTCCCAGTACGACCAGCATGATTGTCGTTTCCCCAATCTTCTTGGGAGGAGCGGCACCCTCGATGGAGACCGAATCCAAGGTGTGCTCCAGTGCTTCCTTGTGGCCCATCACTGCTCCGATCAGGTCGAGTAATTCCACCCAGAAGTGATAAACGTAGACGCACTGCGCAAGAATCAGCCCAAGGTACAGGGGCAATTGCAGCCAGCGTGTGGTAAATATGAAATATGCCAGCGGCTGAATCCTTCTTGACCTCCCGGGGTAGACGGTTGGAGGGGTGTCGTTGGTATCGTTAGAGTCCTCGTTAATTTTCATTCAGTTCTGTGGGTTTTGCGGTGAAAAATACCTGTTATTTTACACGCCGTCTGTTTCATCGCACATGGTTCATGTGATTTCGCCAGTCCGTCGACGTACTATGTACTATGATTTGCATGCCCCTCCCGAATAAGAGAAGAATGCGCACATGACCGCGATTTATCCTCTCGCGCTGGTGGCGCTTGCATCTGCCTCGTTTTTGCCGCTCTTGCCACGCGCCAGCGCGAAAACTCCCGAGCAGGTTTTTACGGAAGAAAGGGGCCGTATCGTATCTGTCGACATATTGAATGCACGAGGTGAACTGCTCGCCCAAGGCAGTGGTGTGGCGCTGGGCGCGGATCAGGTAATCACTACCTGCGATGTCGCCATTCAGGGAGAAAGCGCGCGGGTGCGCTGGTCGGGAAGGGCATTCAAGGCCACACCAGCGCCACCGCAGACACATCTCAATCTTTGCCGTCTGCATGTTGCCGATATGCACGCTCCGTCGCTTGCTTTAGGCAGCGTAGAAAAGCTCAGGGTGGGACAGCCGGTAAATGCAATCGGTCAGCCTCTCGCAAGGCTCGGCGGCAGGTTGAAAGGAAACAGCAGCGAGGAAAGAAGGAATGGGCGCGAGAGGATCTGCCCGATGTGCGATGAGAGCAAAGCCAGGCTGCAGGAGGAACATCGACGTGACCCGATCCTGAGCGAAGGCGCGGTGGCGGCAATGCGCCCCTACGCAGGGTCACGCTACATGAGAATTTCGGCACCCCTCCTGCCGGGTTTCAGCGGCGGGGGACTATTCGACGAACAAGGCCGGCTGATCGGAATTCTCTCGCCGCAACGTGTAGAAGGTGAATCGCTTGCTTTCGTCCTGCCGTCGGATTGGCTTGGCAGTCCCCCGGAAATGACACAAGCCCCCGGGTCGACGGACCCAAAGTCAGCGGACCCAAGGCATGGGCTCGCCTGGCTCAATCAAACGCTGGCGCTGGAAAAGAAGGGCGACTGGCGCAGGTTGTTGAAACTCTCGCAGCAGGAGACCAGGCGCGACCCGTCGAATGCGGCTGCCTGGTTTAACGTGGGGATTGCTTCCTGCAATCTCAAGCAATATTCCCAGGCGGTCAACGCATACCGCGAGGCCATCCGTCACCATGCCGGCTATGCTGATGCCTGGCATAAACTCGGAGCGGCCTACGCGAATCTCAAAGACTACGATAACGCAAGCCAGGCCTACGAGGATGCGCTTCGCATGGATCCCGATAATGGCGAGGCCTGGTACGACCTGGGCAATACTTACCATAACCTCAAAAAATATGCGCATACCATTCATGCCTACCGGCACGCGCTCCAGATCGACCGGGAAAATTCAAGGGCTTGGTACAAGCTGGGAGTGACCTATGACGAGTTGAAACTGCACGGCGAGGCGGTTGAGGCATACCGGAAAACAGTGGTGCTCCAGCCGGAGAATGCGGATGCCTGGTACAACCTGGGGGTGGACTATGCCATTCTGGATGAGCGCGACAGGATACGCGAGATCTACCAGACGCTGCGCAAGCTGGACCCGTCCAAGGCCGAACGGTATTTCAACACTTATATCCTGCCATGAAGATCCCCGGCGAATGTTCATTAGAGGAGAAGAATGTTTCCGGCACGGATAAAACAGGTGTCCGCTGAACACGTTGTCATTTTTCCCCTGCTTTCCCGCAGGGGTCACGTATGCGATAATTGACCCATCTTCAAAGGAAAAAATTTCATGGACGAAAACAGAAGCAAGGCATTGGCGGCGGCGCTTTCCCAGATCGAAAAGCAGTTCGGCAAAGGCTCGATCATGCGACTGGGGGCAAGCGATGTCGGCAAGGACGTGCAGGTCATCTCCACCGGTTCGCTGGGTCTGGATATTGCCCTGGGAGTGGGTGGCCTGCCACGCGGGCGGATTGTGGAAATCTATGGGCCGGAATCCTCGGGCAAGACGACACTCACTCTGCAAGTAATCGCGGAGATGCAAAAAATGGGCGGCACAGCGGCATTCATCGATGCGGAACACGCGCTGGATTCGCAATACGCGCAAAAACTCGGCGTCAATGTTCAGGACTTGCTGATCTCACAGCCGGACAACGGTGAGCAGGCGCTGGAAATAGCCGACATGCTGGTGCGCTCCGGCTCGATCGATGTGGTGGTTGTGGATTCCGTCGCGGCCCTCACCCCGCGGGCGGAAATCGAAGGTGAGATGGGTGAGCCGCAAATGGGCCTTCACGCCCGGCTGATGTCGCAGGCGTTGCGCAAGCTCACCGGTAACATCAAGCGCAGCAATACCATGGTGATTTTCATCAATCAGATACGCATGAAAATCGGTGTCATGTTCGGCAGCCCCGAAACCACGACCGGAGGCAATGCGCTGAAATTCTATGCATCCGTGCGTCTCGATATCCGCCGCACCGGTGCCATCAAGAAGGGCGAAGAGGTGATTGGCAGCGAAACCCGGGTGAAGGTGGTCAAGAACAAGGTGGCGCCCCCCTTCAGGCAGGCGGAATTCGATATTCTCTACGGAGAAGGCATTTCGCGCGAGGGCGAAATTGTCGAACTGGGCGTGCAGCACAAGCTGATTGATAAATCCGGCGCCTGGTATGCCTACAAGGGAGACAAGATAGGCCAGGGCAAGGATAACGCGCGCGAGTATCTGAAAGAGCATCACGACATTGCCATGGAGATCGAGTCGAAAATCCGGGCGGCTGTCGGAGTTTCCAACCCGGCCGAACCTGCACCCGTGGAATGAGTGTGGCAAGCGGCGGTGTAGCTTTTTAGATCCCGAAAGCAGATTCCCGAAGGTGCCATGACGCGCGCGGTGAGCCTCAAAACCCGTGCGTTGGGTTATCTGGCCCGGCGTGAACATTCGCGGCTGGAACTGGAAAAAAAGCTTGCGCCTCATGCCGAAACTCCGGAAGAACTTTCCTCTGTACTGGATGGCCTTGAGCAGCGCGGATTTCTGTCGGCGGCTCGCCTGGTCGAGCAGATAATGCACACGCGCAAGGCCAGGTTTGGCAGTTTGCGAATCGTGCAGGAGTTGCGCGAAAAAGGCATCGAAGAGAATTTGATCACTGCAGTCCTGCCTGATCTCAGGGAAGCCGAGCAGCGCAGCGCGTACGAAGTATGGCGGAAAAAGTTTGGTGCAATGCCTGCGGATGCGAAAGCCTTCGGCAGGCAGACACGGTTTCTGTTGGGGCGCGGATTCAGGCCGGAAGTGGTGCGCCGGGTGTTGCAACACCCCGATAAGGAAGAAGGTTGAAAAATCGCTTGCCTCAATTGTCTCGTTTGTCCCGGCGCACGGCTCAATTTCTACAGGCTGTGTTCCTCGTGGCTGCTCTCGGGATTTTGCTCGGCAGTTGTGACCGTCTTCGCGCTACACCCATCAACGCAGTCACTACCTCCCCTGCAAATTTTGATGGGAAGGAGGTCGTGCTGCATGGCGTGGTAACGGAGTTGACGCGGATCCCGCTGATCGATATGAAGTCTTTTGTATTGAAAGACGACAGCGGGGAAATCGCTATCCTCACTGATCACGATTTGCCGAAAAGCGGCCAAGAACTGAGCGTCAAGGTGAAGGTCCAAAATCTTGCAATCATTAACGGCGAACCTCTGGGAACGACCATAACGGAAATAGAGAGGCATGAATGGGCCATCAAGGATTGGATAAACCAGACAGTAAGCCAGGCAGCAAGCAATCTGTCCCGTCTGATTAAATGAAGCGAGATGAAAAGCAGCGAAGTACGGCAAAAATTTCTTGAATTCTTTGAGGTGCACGGTCATACGATCGTCGCATCCAGCCCCCTCGTGCCCGGCAACGATCCGACATTGCTGTTCACCAATGCCGGCATGGTACAGTTCAAGGATGTATTTCTCGGCCAGGACAAACGTCCCTACGTGCGCGCGGCAAGTGCACAGCGCTGCGTGCGCGCGGGCGGCAAGCACAATGATCTGGAGAATGTGGGCTATACCGCGCGCCATCACACATTCTTCGAGATGCTTGGCAACTTCAGCTTTGGAGACTATTTCAAGCGCAACGCCATCAGGTTCGCCTGGGAGTTTCTCACCGATATCCTGAAAATTCCCCAGGAGAGATTATGGATTACGGTTTATGCCGAGGATGACGAGGCCGCCGATATCTGGCTGAATGAGGTGGGCATTGATTCTTCCCGTTTTACCCGTATCGCTACTCAGGACAACTTCTGGCAGATGGGCGACACCGGGCCCTGCGGCCCCTGTTCCGAGATTTTTTACGACCATGGTCCGGAAATCCCCGGCGGCCCGCCTGGAACACCGAATGCGGACGGCGACCGCTACGTGGAAATCTGGAATCTGGTGTTCATGCAATACAATCGCGACAGCGCGGGCACCTTGCATCCCCTGCCGCGCCCCTCGGTCGATACCGGCATGGGCCTGGAGCGTATCTCCGCAGTGATGCAACAGGTTCACAGCAACTACGAAATCGACCTGTTTCAGGAATTGATCAAGGCTGCGGCACGAGCGACCAGCACAACCGATTTGTCCAGCAGTTCGCTCAATGTCATCGCCGACCATATCCGGGCCTGTTCTTTTCTTATTGCCGATGGCGTGATTCCAGGCAATGAAGGTCGCGGCTATGTCCTGCGGCGCATTATCCGGCGCGCTATTCGCCACGGTTACAAGCTCGGACAAAAACAGCCTTTCTTCCACCTGCTGGTGGAAGACCTGGTGAGCGTCATGGGGCAGGCCTATCCGGAACTGATGGAGGCAAAAGCGCGGGTGGCGGCGGTACTGAAGCAGGAAGAGGAGCGCTTTGCCGAAACGCTGGAAAACGGCATGCAGGTACTGGAAGCTGCGCTGCGGCGAGGTGACAGGATGCTGGATGGCGAAACCCTGTTCCGTCTCTACGATACCTTCGGCTTTCCGTTGGACCTTACCGCCGACATTGCGCGCGAACGTGGGATTGCCATAGACGAGGCTGGGTTTGACCAGGCAATGGAGCGCCAGCGCGAGCGTGCACGCACCACGAGCAAGTTCGTCATGCAGGAAGCCATTGCTTATAGTGGCCCATCAACGGCGTTCCATGGGTATGAAAGCCTGCAACATGAAGGACAGGTTCTTGCTATCTATAAGGAGGGCAGCCGGGTCGAGTTTATCGAAGCGGGCGATGAGGCAGTGATCGTGCTTGATAAAACCCCCTTCTATGCCGAGTCTGGCGGCCAGGTAGGGGATAGCGGCGAACTGCTCGCTGCCAACGGCACTTTTGCTGTTGCCGACACCCAGAAAATCCAGGCGGATGTGTTCGGTCATAAGGGATTGCTGCGCAGCGGGCGGCTGGTAACAGGCGATGCCGTGCTGGCGGAAGTCGATCGCATCGCACGGGCGCGAACGGAGCGCAATCATTCGGTCACTCATCTCATGCACAAGGCGCTGCGCGAAGTATTGGGTCACCATGTCCTTCAGAAAGGCTCGCTGGTGGATGCCAGCAAGACGCGCTTTGATTTTGCGCACAACCAGCCCGTGACGGATGCGGAAATCCGCAAGGTGGAAATGCTGGTGAATGCCGAAATTCTCGTCAATGCTGCGACCGAAGCGCGCATGATGGGAATCGAGGATGCAAAGAAATCGGGCGCCATGATGCTGTTCGGCGAAAAATATGGCGACGAAGTGCGTGTACTGGACATCGGTACTTCGCGCGAGTTGTGCGGTGGCACCCACGTCAAGCGCACCGGCGACATCGGCCTCTTCAAGATCGTGGCTGAATCAGGGGTGGCCGCCGGAGTTCGGCGTGTGGAAGCGGTGACCGGAGAGCGGGCGCTCACTTACATTCAGGAGCAGGAGCTGCAATTGCAGCGCGTCGCGGAAGCGGTGAAAGCGCAACCCCACGATGCCGCTGCACGCATTACCCAGATTCTCGATAACGTAAAGCATCTGGAAAGAGAGCTGGGGCGCATGAAATCGAAGCTGGCCAGTTCACAAGGTGACGATGTTGCTGACCGGGTGCGTGAGATAAAAGGTGTCAAAGTACTGGCGGTGTGCCTTGAAGAGGCAGACCCGAAAACGCTGCGTGAAGCAGTGGACAAGTTCAAGAATAAATTCAAATCCTGCGTGACAGTGCTGGCTGCCGTTGAAGATGGGAAAGTCAAGCTGATCGCAGGCGTAACCAGCGACCTGACAGCAAGGCTCAAGGCAGGTGAACTCGTTAATTTTGTAGCCCAGCAGGTGGGCGGCAAGGGGGGTGGCCGTGCCGATCTGGCGCAGGCAGGCGGAACCGAGCCCGATAACCTCCCTGCTGCCCTGGAAAGCGTCACCGGCTGGGTCGAGCAGCATCTATAAGCAAGTCTCTTAATAACCCTAATAATTTGATCAGGAATGACCAGTAAACACGCACGCCTTCTCATTCTCGGTTCCGGTCCTGCCGGTTATACCGCCGCGGTCTATGCCGCCCGCGCCAACCTCAAGCCCATGCTCATTACCGGCCTGGCACAGGGAGGTCAGCTCATGACCACAACGGATGTGGACAATTGGCCTGCGGATGCGATGGGCGTGCAAGGCCCGGAACTGATGGAACGCTTTCAGAAGCATGCGGAACGTTTCGATACCGAGATCATTTTCGACCACATACATACAGCGCGGCTCACGGAAAAGCCTTTTACCCTGATTGGTGATCAGGGTGCCTACACGTGCGATGCGCTGATTATTGCCACCGGCGCTTCTGCGCGCTACCTGGGTATGCCATCCGAGGAAGCGTACATGGGCAGGGGGGTTTCGGCCTGTGCCACCTGTGACGGCTTTTTCTACAAAGGGCAGGAGGTGGCCGTGATAGGAGGCGGCAACACAGCGGTAGAAGAGGCGCTTTATCTTTCCAATATTGCCCGCAACGTGACTGTCGTTCACCGGCGCGATAAATTCCGTTCCGAAAAAATCCTGATAGACAAGCTGATGGACAAGGCAAAAAACGGCAACATCAAGCTGGAACTCCACTATGTGCTTGACGAAGTGCTTGGCGACGATAGCGGTGTTACGGGAATGCGCATAAAGAACGTTCTTGATAGTTCGACTAAAACGATCGACTTGCAGGGGGTGTTCATCGCCATTGGTCACAAGCCGAACACCGATATTTTTCAGGGCCAGCTAAAAATGGAAAACGGTTACATCACGACGCAGGCGGGAACACATGGCAACGCCACTGCCACCAGCATTCCCGGCGTTTTTGCCGCCGGCGACGTACAGGACCACATCTACCGGCAGGCGGTAACCAGCGCGGGATCCGGCTGCATGGCCGCGCTGGACGCCGAAAAATACCTGGATGTTTTGACCTGAGGCGGCGAGCGGCAATCAGAAGCAGGACTTTCGCATAATCTGCCGGCTCACGCATGCTTTGGAGTCTTCCGGGGCGCGATCGATATCTAAAGTTATCCATGGCGCCGAGGGAAATTGACCCGAGGGGAATTGCGCAGGACCGAGATGAGACGGCGGGAAAGAAAACCTGGCATCCATACCACTCCGTGGGCAGAAACTGCTGCCGAGGGCGATAAGCGGGAGGGAACCGCTGCATCCATCGGGGATAATGATGCTGCCCTGTTTCGTGACGCCATGCGCGATGTCGCGCCCCTTGCCCCAACCGATAAGGCCATCCTTTCGGCCAGCCATCCCCCACCCATACCCCTTCAGTTTCAACCCGCCCGCTCTACTGCCCATGACGCGCTATCGGACGATATCCGCCCGATGGAGCTAGGTGATGAATGGGCTTTTTTGCGCCCCGGCCTCTCGCGCCAGACCTTGCGCCGGCTGCGGCGAGGCTATTGGAAAATAGAGGCACAACTTGATCTGCACGGGTTTACGCGGGAGGAAGCAAGGCTCGCGCTGGTGGCGTTCATGGATGCGAGCGGCGAAAGCGGCAAGCGCTGCCTGCGAGTGATACACGGCAAGGGGTTCGGATCGCAGAATCGGGAGCCGGTCCTGAAAACCCGGATTGGCGGCTGGCTCTCGCAACGGGAGGATGTGCTGGCTTTCTGCCAGGCAAGTCCGGCGGAGGGCGGCAGCGGCGCTGTGCTCGTGCTGCTCAGAACATCCTCGGGCAGTCAGTCAGTAACCCAATGAAATATAAAGGATATCCAGGGACGCTGCTTAAAGCGACTTGCTTAAAGGGTGGGCTTGTTCTCGTGCATGTAAGTCTTCTCATGCACTTCCTGACAGCGTACACAACGTTGCGCAGTGGGATAAGCCATGAGCCGCTCGAACCCTATTTCGCCCCCACAGTCGATACAATCACCGTAATCCAGCTCCGCCAGGCGTTTTAGCGCCGCTTCCACCTCACGTATCTCGTTCACCTGGCGATCCACGAGGTTGGCATCCACGTCCACCAGCATATCCGCTACCGAAGCATCACCCGGATCAGCGACACTGCCCGCCAGATCGGCATAGTGCTGGTCGCCCGAACTCTCCAGTTCGTCCCGGACCTCTTCCCGCAGTTGCAGATAGCGCTGTTGCAGAACTTCCTTCAACTGCGCCAATTGCTCTTCAGTAAATTGTGCCATGATAAATTCCTTTATGATCGAGATTGCCGGCTGACACACCCTCGGGAAAGAGGAAAGCAAATGCCCCAGTCAAGCGAATCCACAGTTCAGATGTTTGCACTCGAGGCAGGGGAAACCAGCCATCCAGGTTTGAACGAAGGCGCAAATCCTCCCTCCGGTCTTTTCCGAGAAAACGGAAATCTATTGACTGCTGATTTATTCCGGACAGCAGTGCGCAAGCGGGCAAGCACGTTTTTCTACCAAATTCCCAAGCTGCAAATTCAAAATTCAGAGACCGTTCGCCCTGAAACTGTCGAAGGGAGTGAACGGTTCAGGACAAGCCGTCAAAGGGGACGAACACTGCTCAGGACATGCTTGTCGAAGGCCGATGGATGCATAGTAGGGCTTTCGAAGGAATCGAACTGTGCCCCGGACAACACAACTTCTATTCGAAAGCAAATAAACGTATAGTGAGTAGAGCAAAAGCGCAGCCTGCTGATGAAACGTATGGCTTGACTTGTTCGATGCCTTGCGAGCTTCTCCGAAGCTCACCCTTCAGCCCGCATTCAATTTTCTTGCGGGCAACGCCCACATCCGCAACAGCACCGCTGCTACCGTCGCCAGTCCTCCCGCGAAAAAGAACGCCGTGGCCGCACTCTGAAACTGCCAGAGCGATCCGAACAGCAGTCCCGCGGGAATTGCCGCGAGTCCCACCATCAGGTGATACCAGCCAAAAGCAGTCCCCCGTTCCCGCGGCAGCGCATAATCGCTGATAATGGCGCGCTCCGCTCCCTCGCTCATCCCGGCGCATAAACCGTAAAAAATGCTTACCGCCCATAATCCGTTACTCCCCGCTACCTGACCCAGCATCAGGAACGAAAGCGAAAACGTGGACCAGCCTATCAGCATCAACGTCCCACGCCCCAGACTATCCGCCAGTTGGCCTCCCCAGATGGAGGTTGCGGCTTTGCAGAGACTCAGCGCCGACCACAGCAGCAGTAATTCAACGGTTCCAACCCCTAACTCATGTCCCAGCAGCAGGATGAAGGTTTCCGAGGTGCGGGCAAACGTAAACAGCATCAGCACCAGAAGATAGCGTCGCATGGGGAGGGATAAGAGCGACCAGCGCAAGGGTGGAAGCTCGGCAGGAGAAGCTGCACGATGACTGGCCGCATCCTCCTCTTCTTTCTTATTTTCCTTTTCTTCCTTCACTCCCACACCGAGCAGCAGCACGGCGATGACGCCTGGTACCGCGGACCAGAGGATCACCTCCGTGAGGCTCAAGCCGGACCATGCCAGCACAGCCGCCGCGGCCAGGCTGCCTGCAACGGCGCCCCCATTGTCCATTGCGCGATGGTAGCCGAAGGCGTAGCCGTGCATTCCCGGCGGCGTCGCATCCGCGACCAGCGCATCACGCGGCGCGCTGCGCAAACCCTTGCCTACCCGGTCGATGCTGCGCAATACCAGAATCAAGGGCCAGGAGCCCGCCAGCCCGAGCATTGGACGGGTAATGTTCGAAAGCGTATATCCTGCGACCGCAAGCCCCTTGCGCCGACCGCTCATGATATCCGAGTGCCGTCCCGCCCACAGCTTGAGCAGGCTCGCCACCGCATCCGCAACGCCTTCGATCAATCCGAGCGCTATCGGTCCCGCTGCCAGTACCGTCGCCAGCAGGATCGGAATGAGCGGAATGACCATATCCGAAGCAAAATCGTTGAAGAAACTCACCAGCCCGAGAACGATCACGGTGCGGGGCAGTTTTTTCTGGGGGACAGGTTGCTGGGGCAGGGCTATCTGATCGGGTTTTTCCATACCCGAATATTAGCGTAAAATGCCCGGTTACCGCCCTGGTAGCTCAGTGGATAGAGCGACCCCCTCCTAAGGGGTAGGTCACACGTTCGATTCGTGTTCAGGGCGCCAGTGTTTATAGGGGTTACAGCGTTTAAGCGGTTTTCGTGCCCTTATCGTATTTCTAAAATGTAACCATTTTGTAACCGCTAGATTCAGGCCGCGCCCTATAAGACTCTTAGTCTAGCGCTTTAAGTTCTCCCCTTCCCCGGCAGCAATCGGTGGCGCAAGAAAAAAACCCAGCAGGAACAAAACAAAGACAGAGGGATTAGAACCAAACCTGGAATGACATGAGGGGTTCTTAATCTGGGAATGGATACGAGCACCCCTACTGGAAAATTGATGTTGACCGTATTGGGAGGTATCGCCCAGTTTGAGAGGGAAATGATGCTCGAGCGGCAGAGGGAAGGTGTGGCCAGGGCCAAGGCAGCAGGTAAATACAAAGGAAGAAAACCAACCCCCGACGCAATCAGGCAGGAGGTAGTCCGTCTTGCAGGAAAGGGGATGACGAAGGTTGCTATTGCTGTTCAACTGAACATTGGGGAAGCCCCATATACCCCATCCTCGCAGCAGCGCCTAAGGAAAATCACCAAGTACCGATTGCCTCAATCTAATGTGTTCTTCGAAATTCAAGGATTCTGTAACTGGATTTGGAAGGTGACAACGTCTTGAAAAAGGCAGAGATTTTTCATGATGGCGTGTGGATTATAAAAAAGCTGCGAGCCGCCATTCCAGAAGATCCATTCGAAGTCCTGGTCGACGGCGCGCCAATGGGGATGGCCAGGCTTTTATCCTTTGCGAAACGCGCATCCAATACAAGCCGTTTCCCCCAGGTTCTTGTTCTCTACTCTTCCGGTTATCTGCGGCTCAAGCCCGGAGCTGATCCCACCCCACCGCTGCCGTTCGGTCAGAGCCTGGTCCTCGGCCCGGCAATCTCCGGCACATCGACTTCCTGTCCAGAAAAGACCTTATTCTTTCATCCCCAGTTGGAGCGCGTTGCCATTGACACCTCCCAGCTCAATCAGAATGGCACGGGCAGGTTGCTGATCAGGATTACGGCGTCCCGCACAAATCGTTCACTCAAAAGCGGTAAGACCAATCAGATCATGGCGCTCACCTGGCTCTTGACCCTGGAAGAGCCGCATGACCTGGCTACCATACTCCATGTGGCAGGTACGTTTGAATTCACAGAGGACGTGATACCGGATCCCATGCAGACAAGAACGTTCGAGTCGGTGCGACTCCTCCAGATTTCCACCATGTTTATTGACAATGTCCGGCATGATGTAGACGCGCTTCGTCTGCACGTGGAAAACGATGTTGTGACCTTATCCTACGATTCCTCATGGGCGAATCTGCTGCTGCCAGTCACGCCTCGCTCACTGAGTCCCGCAATGCCAGTGCTCGACTCCATTCATTCAGATGATGTTGGGCGGCCCAATGGGAATACGCCGAGCTACAGGATCAGGATAAATTCAATCACAGGGCTGACAACAGGTCCCATTATGGTTCGGGCATTTTTCAACAGTAGCCGAAATCTGCGTCATGACAACATGGGAATATGGGCCTTTCAGCAAGGGCCGGCATTGATAAGAAAAGGCACAACCGGAAACATCGACTACACCGTTACCGCAGGTGTAAATGCTCATTCTTCCTTGGAAGCAGTTTGAAGCCAGATCGCATGCGAACAGGACAACCTATGCCTACCGTTTATAAATATCCGATAGGCCGTAATCCAGATGAGTTTACGAAGAGTATCTCTGGAGGAAAGCAGATGACAAAGGTTTACGAGCAAGTCCACAAGATCGGGCTTTACAGGCGGCATTGCGTCGTTAGCGGGAAGTTACGCCGGGCCTGGGGACTTGAGCATATTTGAGAAGTTTCAGTGTTGGAAAAAGGGAGTGGAAATCCGTGATTGATCCAACCACCATGGGAACCGTCCTCGGTTAGCCCTTTGAACAGCCATCATGGAATAGCCGATGCTGAACATATGATGCAGCTATCTCAAGTTGCCGCCACGAATCGCTCGTACCGTTGTGCCAGCCGATTGCGATCCGGCCGGTCTTTGCTGCGCACGGGCAGATGAAGCATCCCACCGTCCAGTCGTTTCAGGGCTTCGAGCATTGGACCATCTTTCTGCACCAGCAGACGTTCCGAGACGTGCAATCGATAGTCCGGGTCAATACCGATCAGATGCGCGTCAAATGCGGCGTGATGAATTTTGGATAACGGGATGCCATTCGGCACGACTGGCTGGCCGAACTGCTCGTCTTTGTCTTGGATGATGTGCGCGGCATCCAGCAACAACGCCTCCGGTAATCCAGAAAGTGCGCAGCGGCCGTTGTAGGCCGTGATGACCGCCTCCCGAAAAGAAGCCTGGTGGAGGCGTTGTTTGACCGCACGCAGTGCATAGCGTCGTTCGAGGGCATTCTCCGGCGGTGCAAGCACCGTCTGGTCGGTAACGCCGAATGCGACGCGTGCCTTTAAGGCCTTGGCATCCCACCCAGAAATGAAGACCGGCAACACGGCTTGATAGCGCCCCGGCGCAATACCGAGAAAGTAAATGATCGGTATGTGGTTTTCAAATGCCTCCCGAAGCCAACGGTTGTCGGCGGCGTCCGGATTCTGGCCCATAAATGCATAGCCCACGGTCTCATCACCCTCGAAAATCTGTCGATGGACGTCGCGCTGGTCGTCGTACCAGACCTTTGCTCCCGGCTTGGGAAATACAGTCTTGATCGACAGCAGATACCGCATCTGTTGCGGCTTGAAAATGCCGCGTTGCGGATTAATGAGGGGAAATCGCTCTCCTTGAAAGACAAAACCTGGGTTCAACTCGGCCGCAGTGAGGTGATCGTGGATTTCTCCAAGCCTGCGGACCTGGTTGAACGCCGCCATACGTATTAGGGTATCGGTGTTCTCAGAGATGATCGATCCCATTACTCATCCCTTAAGACAATTTTCATTGTGCCAGTGCAGGGCATCAGGATTCGGAGGCTGGCCAATCTGATGGAAGTTGGATCTGGTGACCGTGGAGGTCGTAATAGTGCTTGCCTTTGTTAAACTCTTCCCGAATGCGCCGACTCACCTCGAATCGCAATTCGGGTGTCATCGTTACAACAGAGCCCCTATTCGACTATCCCAGAGGCACGTCCTGCTTCCTTCTCAAGAACGATTAGCTCAATAGACTTCAGTCGCCTCGAACTTGCGCGTGCTCCCCCATATCCGTGGGACGCTTGCCCGTCATTGCCGCTTTCACCATCTTGGCGACCTGCACAAGCTTG
>NZ_JCAHZJ010000045.1:0-16503 GCF_059489795.1 Nitrosospira sp. CT | reverse complement strand
GACGCCTTCAAGTTCTTTGAGCTGCGCCTCGAAACCGGCACTCTGATCGATCGTTGAAGTTCTCGCGTAACCGATGATCATTTACTCTCACAAGAATTAAGTATGCTGTGATAGAGCACCGATCATAAATCAAAACTGTATCTAGTGATAGGTTTTAGGGGGTTAAAACATCTCTCACTAGGGCTAGCTCTAGTGAGAGTCTGAGGGAGGATTCTGAAATTAGTCTGCTGAGCATGAACTGAGAAATTTCTTACGGAGTTTACCACCATGAAATGGTGGAGATTCACGCCCTCCTGCGTCTTGAAAGAATAAAACTTCTCGCCACAGTATTAATTGTACTCTTGCAATCCGCTGGCTCCAGGCACCCTTAGCCTCACTAGCGATGCAGCTCCTGCAAACCCAAGCGGATTAGCGCCTCTGCTCGATGCCGTAATACTGTGTCTCCGCTCCCGAATGTGACCGTGAAGAAGGTCGTCAGAACTGCCATCGGCAGTCGACATCATTGGCTTCACTTGGCCTTCCGGCTGCGATATGAGGGGAGGGCGGTTGTTCGCGCGTACATGTTTTACTGTGATAAAGGTAATTAATTTCATTTCCTGTTCTATATTGAATCTAGGTTTAGGAAGTTTGCTCAGGTAATTAATACAGCATCAAGTACAAATACGAAAATCGGATAGAGCAGGGACGTGCATGCAAAAAATAGTTAGGAAACTTTTAGCATCATTCAAGCAAATTTCATGCTTATTCCAAGGGTATTCACAATTCGGCGCTATGCTGGTGGTTACCCTCGCACTATTTTTTTCAATTTTATTTATTCCGGAAATTGCACTTGCGGAAAGTAAACGATGCCCGAGTGACCGGCTTGAGGGAAACAATATATTGTCTCCTGCTGAGACATCGACAATAGAAGCAATTTGGAGGGATCTTCATGGGAACGGCGCAAGCGGCGGCGACGGGCCCTTAGGCTGTCCAGTCGGGGAAGCCGAAAAGGTTGATGATGCGAAGAGTAAATGGAGTGGCGTAAGACAAAGATTTCAAAGAGGCTGGATAGGAGTTGGACGAGGTTCTTCCCCTCATAGCGAGATTGCTGTCATAAGGGGCTGGGACAATTGGACTATTTGGATCAATAATGCGTGGCCCTTTAAAACCTTCCCCGCTTTTGTCGCTGATTCGCTTGGTGCAGTCGTAGGAAAAAATGGGGAGAAAGTGCAAGCAAAAGCTCGGGCGGCACACTGGTCCCGAGGTGGTACAGTGGTCACCACGGTTCCGACGCCTACAGAAGTCTCTTTGATCCAATGCCCTGTTTTTCCTAGTTTTGAGTCGCCGGAGCCCCCTTGCACTCAACTCACTCCTGCTCCTCAAGATCCTGATCGTCCATTTCCTGATCGCCCATTTGATGCCGCCGCGCATCTCAGCCAGGAGTTACTTACTACACCGGCTGTCAATGGTTTTGAGGAACGAGTAGATGCACTATTTGCTGACTGGCTTCCATGTTATACAGGTACTCCGAGTGGGCTTGGTACCGGGAATGGTCTGAGCACAGATGAGGATGAGTTTGCGCGGGCAATGGTTATGATGCGCAGAGATTCACCTTGTCCGCTTACAGGCCACTCGCCGCGGGACTACGTGAAGCAATCTCTCCTCAAACTTAACTTTCCTCCTGATATGCTCCCGGGAACTAACTCAGATAACGAGGATTGTCCCCGCAAAGGCGAACTCGACGTTACTCTGGTGCAGCTCCTAAATCTTGCACTGAAGCATAGGGAAGAGCTGAAGAAAGACGTTTTTGGTCATATAAAAAATCTGCTTGGTCCGTGGGGAGTGGCGGCTCGAAAAAGATCCCTACATTACACCTGATGACCGGTATACCCATATTTGTTTTATGTATGGAATAATCGAAACTGAGAACCATATGCTCCTGCAGGAAACAGCTGCGTATTTGATAAACTCATTGATGGGGCGGGACACCTCGAGTAACCGGGATTGGATTCTAAAATTTTTAAGCCAGATCTCCCACAGGGATTTTTACGAATTTAATTCATTACCTTATTCACGTTATCAGCTCAAAGCACTATATGCACTGCATGACTATGCACCAGATGAGGCTGTTAGACTTGTTGCCAAAGGAATTCTTAATTGGATTTTTGCCAAACAGGCTTTTTCGGGGAATTTCGATCGTGACCATCGTCCTTACCGTCGCCGGCATGAAGACAATCAATTAAATTCGAGAGATTCAGTGAACTGCATGACTTCGACGAATTACCGGTAGTCGACCGGCTTCGACATATATCCCGCCACGCCGAAATTGAAGCTGTGCAGTTTGTCCTGTTGGTCATCGGAGGTGGTCAGTACCACCACGGGAACAGGCCTGAGTCTCTCGTCTTTTTTCACTGCCTGCAGGAATTCGATGCCATTCATGATGGGCATGTTCAAGTCCAGCAAGATGAGACAGGGCTTCTCACTTTTCTCATCCCGCAGGTAATTTAGGGCATCCTCCCCGTTTTCCCGGTGCACGACTTGATTTGCAACATGAACTTCCTTGAGGGCACGGGTAACCCTCATCACGTCCACCTGGTCGTCTTCAACAAGAAGAATAGGTTTGTTAGTGACCCTCATGGTAGTTTCCTATACTGCTTCGATAAGGGGGCAGTTGTCGCTTTAATGCCAGGAAAGGGGCATGAAGGGAGGAAGGGAAGGGCGAGAAAGAGAAAAGCGGAAATTGCGGCCCCGTTTCCTTTAATTAGGCAAGTTGCTCGGCATATTTATGATACCTGCAATTGCCTCAACCAGCACCTGTAATGAGACGGGTTTGCAAAGATGCGCCTGGAAACCGGCATCGAACGCTCTTGCCCGATCCTCATGCCGGTTGAATGCGGTGAAGGCCAAGGCTGGAATGTCTTTGCCTTTATCAGCCGGGAGGTTCCGCACCGCCCGGATGAACTGGTAGCCGTCCATCTGGGGCATGCTGACATCGCTTACGATGATGTCGAGTCTTTGCATCCGCACCTGCTCCAGCCCTTCCGCAGCAGTAGGAGATGCTATTACTTCGGCGCCGCATAGGCCCAGCATAAACTTGGTGAGCGCCAGGGTGTCTTCGTTATCATCAACGACCAGCACCTTGATCCCGGAGAGGGACGGGTTTTTATTATCCATGGCAGCGGTGAAACACTTACGTATTAGTTATGATTTTATCACTCCTTCCTCCACCTCTTTCTGTTCGTTTTCTCACATTAACAGTTTAAGGCAGGCCGAAGCAGGAAAAGAACAAGGGTAAAAAGGTGTCAATAAAACGAAAAACCCGCTGAAGCGGGTTTGAGAGGGGGTACATGGGAAAATAACTATGACCTAAAGCGCATGCAGGTCGTCTTTTACGGCTTCCTTTGCATCTCCATATTTTTTCCGGACCTTGCCCAAGCCTTTGGCTTCGTACGAGGCAGTTACTTCCCCTACCCTAGCAAATCCCTGCGATAGAAGTCAGCATGACGGCAAACCAATCTGTGCTTCAGGGCGACATCTGCTAATCACGTGCGAACATGGGAAGTTTCGCGCCACAATTCCTGCAAAATCTTGCGTTCTCTTCCAGTCCCGTTGTCAGGCACTCAGGGCAGGTCCGAGTATTTGGCGGGCGTTTCATCGCGAACCGTTGAGCAGTCATTTCAGACGTGATAATTCCGGTTGGGACAGCAAGGATACTCCACCCGACCAGCATGGTGATTGACGTAATTGCGCGTCCCAGATCAGTTTGAGGGGTAATATCGCCAAAGCCAACGGTTGTGACCGCTGTAATAGCGAAATAGACCGATGTCGGAATACTGCTAAACGGAGAATTCGGACCCCCTTCTATTACATAGAGCAGGGTGCCATTCAAAATCACTACGATCCCTACCACAGACAGGAAAATCAGGATTTTGCGCCTGCTCGCTATGATTGCGCTGCCCAGCACTGAGTACTCCTCCACGTACGCAGTAAGCTTCAGAAGGCGAAACATTCGCAGCAATCGCAGTAGGCGAAGATCGACTAACGCATGCAGTTCCGGTATGAAAAAGGCAGCATAGGTTGGAAGGATTGCAAGAAGATCCACTATCCCAAAAAAACTCCTGGCATATCGCAGGGGATGTTTTACGCACCACAGTCGAGCTATGTATTCGATCGTGAACGCAACAGTGAAAAACCACTCCAGGGCATTCAGGATTCCACCATGTCGGTGGTTAATCTCGGAAACGCTATCGAGCATCACCACGACCACACTTAACAAGATAGCAGCGATGAGCGAAAAATCGAACCATCGGCCAGCGCGGGTCTCGGCTTCGAAGATAATTACAAAGAGACGGTCACGAAAGCCAGGCTCCGGCTTCCCGAAATACGCCGCAGCATTGCTTCTTGAGATTGGTCGTGGCACAACGTTTTCCTGTTCCTGTTTTTTCATAAGCATATAAGTTTTAAAGAGTAAAAGGCATTCCAATGTCCCCTTCATGGATAATAAAAAATTTAGGCATACGAGTGACCCATGAATGAACACGCTGCCCACCTCGTAGTTTTGGGCATATCCGGAATGATCGTTGCGATCTGTGTAATGCTCCATTATGAGGCACTACGTTTTCTTGGCCTCACGTTGGGAGCGCATGTACATAAACGCATTGGCGTATTGCTGGTAATGATGGGACTATTAATCGCACATTTTCTGGAGGTGTGGGTTTTTGCCGTTGCCTACATGTTTGTGGAGCATGAGATGGGGCTTGGCCGAATCGCCGGTATCACAACCGGTTACATTTTTGATTATTTTTATTATTCATCTATCTCCTACACGACGGTTGGCTTTGGGGATTTGATACCTGTGGGCGCGATACGAATGCTTACCGCTGCTGAGGGGCTTGCCGGTTTGTTATTGATTACCTGGTCTGCCTCATTTACCTTTCTGGCCATGCAACGCTTCTGGCCTCACGCTCTTGCGGAATCGCAAGAAAAATCAGACGGTGAAACTTAAAGCTTATTTTGCGAATGATGAGCTGGCGTTATCGCCACAAACCAGTCACGAAATCTTCCTGCAACCATAAACGCAACAACTCTGGCCTCTTACATTAACAGGTGACCTCCCATGCAACAATCAACTCCGCCCCGCCGCATGAAATCACGCCGCCATCGCGTAAAGAGCATTTTTCGGGAATTTATTTCCAGCCAGGCAGCGGGCGGTCTCGTGCTGATGAGCATTGCGCTGCTCGCGCTTGTGATCGCGAACTCCCCAGCCGCACCGGTGTACTTCGGAGTATTGGACTCGCATGTGCTGGGCCTGTCAGTACTGCACTGGATCAACGACGCGTTGATGTCGCTGTTTTTCTTGCTTGTCGGTCTCGAAATCAAGCGTGAATTTCTGGATGGTCAGCTCAAGACCTGGCCTGACCGGGCGCTTCCCGGGGTGGCGGCCCTGGGGGGCATGCTCGTACCGGCCTTGATCTATATTGCTTTCAACTGGTCGACTTCCGAGACTTTGCGGGGATGGGCGATCCCCTCGGCTACCGATATCGCTTTTGCGCTCGGGGTCCTGGCGCTGCTTGGTTCCCGTGTGCCCGTCTCGCTGAAGGTCTTTCTGACCGCGCTTGCGATCCTCGACGACCTCGCGGCAGTGGTGATTATCGCCATCTTCTACACCACCGAGCTGTCCTGGCCCCACCTGCTTGCAGTGCTGGGCCTACTGGTGATTTTAGCTGTGCTCGGCCGCAGCGGTGTCAGGCGCCTTAGTATCTACCTGGGACTTGGCCTCGTGCTCTGGTTTTTTGTTCTTAAGTCTGGCGTACACGCGACCCTCGCTGGCGTGGCACTGGCCATGATGATTCCGATTGGAGCACCCCAAGGCCGACCATCAGAGGCCGAGTCTCCGTTGCTGCGTCTGGAGCACTCGTTGCACCCATGGGTGACATTTCTGATCGTGCCGATTTTCGGCTTTGCGAACGCGGGCGTGTCGTTTGCCGGCATGAACGCTTCCGTGCTGCTCAAATCCGTCCCCCTGGGCATTGCGCTCGGGCTCTTCATCGGCAAGCAGCTCGGGGTCTTTTTATTCGCCTGGGTCGCAATACGGGCAAATCTTGCCCAGTTGCCCGCCAGTTCCACATGGCCCCAGCTCTACGGCGTAGCGATGTTATGCGGCATCGGCTTCACAATGAGCCTGTTTATCGGGTTGCTCGCGTTTCCCACTACCCCCGAGTTGCAGGCCGACGTTAAAGTTGGAGTACTCTTGGGGTCCTTATTGTCCGGCCTAATAGGAGCGGCCCTGCTCCTCATGTTTACAAGTACAACGCCAAGAGGCAAACAAGCGTGATGAAAGCAGGGGAAGTATCTGAATCTGCGCATAGCAGCGCTATTTGGTGCAGCCTCTCCAAGGGATGACTGAGCAACCGGCTACAGGTCAATAAGGTCCGGCAGATAGGTATGCGGTCTATCCGCGCAGAACCGATTTTGCCTTTCTTTGTAACCAGTCCTGGCATGCCCTGGTTATTGCGGCGTATAAGCAGATGGTACGTATTCTACTACCACCATCCCCAGCTGCTTATTGAGGCCGAATATGGGAATAATGGCACGAAAGGTTCCATTACCAGCTTTTTCTAACTTGATTTCATTAGTATTCAGATCGACATCGGGATAAAGACTGGAGAAGGTCTCGACAAGCTTCTTGCGATCGCTGGCAACGATCACCTTGCCATCAGGCTGGGCTAGGACTGCAGATTCGAAACCCCTGATTTGAACTAGTTGGCCTAAATACTGATCCACCTGGTTCACGTTTCCAGTCATGAGCTCGCGACGAATGACCCAGGCGAAGGGGATGCTGAATAGACGCAAGGCTTCTTCAACGCGGGCATCCTCCAACTGTTTTGCTTGATTGATTATTTGGGCGCGCGCTTCGGCCTGCTGCGCCTCCACTTGGGCCAGCCTGTTCTCCACCGCATTCACCGCGGCCACCTTCCAGCCATACATGCCCACAGCCACTATCACCAGGGCAGCGACCAGGCCCAGCATAATTTTGCGCTCTAGCCTCATGCCCCCGGATTTACTAGGGGTAGTACCGTTGTTTTCGACCTGGTCCATATCAAGCTCCTTGGCTGGGTATTTTTGTGCTTTGTATTGTTGCGTGTTTGGGAGAGCGGAAATGGCAACCGACGACTATTGATACGAAGAGTTGGAATGTTATTGGGAATGCTGGTCGTTCGCCGCGAACACGAACGTTAAAAATAAACTCTAATCGGCGCTCGCTTATTAATCGGTGCGGAATCCCACTTATAGCGATAGGCTGGCAAGGCGCAGTTAACTGCTCATTCAAATCAATCAGCCGATGCTCAAGCCCAAAAAGCAGGAGCATCGGTTTCTTTTTGTGCCGACGTTTACAGCAGAGGATCGAAAGTACCGTCTAAATGACTTTTCCGCAGCCTTTGCGCGCGCTCCTGCCTCGATATTCCCTGTTAATTTTGAAGACTAAAATAGGAATCAGCGTTGCGGTACGTCCTTAAGAAAGGAGAGTCACCGATAGAGTGGAATAGGGGGGATCAGCCTTTCTTTTAACAACTGATCCAGCTATCGCTATTACTTCTGCTGTTACGGCTCGATCACGCGAAACCCCTGCAACTCAATCCGTCCTTCGCAGGACACACACTTCCTGTTTTTCGTGCATAAGTCGCCGTTAGCGACTTTTAGCAAGCGCGTCGCCTACATCTGGTGATCCTTTTTAAACGATTGGTATCCCCAAGACTCGTGGACGTGGGATCGGGCTTATATATGCACGCCTTGCTGTTCCTTTGAAACAAAAATTTCAATTAAAATTACCTAAATGAATCAAACATCGAAAAATAAAAACCAGGCTATATTGGTTGGTGCAGCGATACTATTTTTGGCTATCTGGAGCTTGAGTAATGCGCATGCCAACAACTTAACAAATATATTCAACGAAAGTAGTTTGGAATTGGGCGTCTGGATTAACGGCGGTATTACCTACAATGCAAATAATCCTGCGGATGGTTTCAACGGTGCCGTTACTTTTGCAGATAGGGCTAATCGACTTCAGTTAAACCAATTTAATTTATTTTTACAGCGACCGGTAGTGTCCGAAGGTGCGGAGTGGGATATTGGGGGGCGCTTCGATTTTATGTTTGGCACCGACGCCATCTTTACTCAGGCTTTTGGCATTTCCGCGTTCGATGAGAATACCGGAGAACCTTCGGACAGGGGAAATTGGGATCTCAATCTGTGCTGTAACTCGACCCGCACCTATGGTATCGCACTTCCGCAAGCCTATCTGGAGGCTTATGTGCCAATTGGCAATGGCCTCAACATCAAGGCGGGACATTTTTATACGCCCCTCGGATATGAAACGGTGCCAGCCCCTGATAACTTTTTTTATACTCACGCCTACATTCTTAACAGCGGCGAACCCTTCACCCACACTGGGTTGATGGGTAACTATACAATCAACGAAAATTGGTCAGTTCTAGGCGCTGCAACCACGGGCAGCGCGACTGGTGGCTGGGATGGCGGTTTTGATAAACAACTAGACAATTGGGGCGGATTAGCTAGCATTCTGTGGAGCAGCGATGATAAAAGAACATCCGCGACCATAGGCGGAACCTATGGGCAGACAGCTACAAAGGAGCCCTGGATATTTTATAGCGTTGTTCTACAGCATCGAATCACTCCCAGGACTCACGTCGTCGTACACCATGCCCACGGTTGGGCAAGTAATATTAAGCTGCCAGATGGGATCAAGAATGCCGAATGGTACAGCGTCAATACTCACTTGACGTATGATCTGCTCCCTGACCTTTCCATCGGGATACGTGCCGAACGATTCAATGATAGGAACGGCTGGCGCGTATTCTCGCCCTACCGGATACTATCGGCGACCAATAACAGAGGCGTCAGCTATGCAGGGAACATTCCCTTTATCAGTGCGCCTGCAAACTATTACGCTGTCACGCTAGGCATGAACTGGAAGCCAGTAAAAAGATTGAAAGTTAATTGGAAAGCAATGGAAAACATAAGGATCAGGCCAAACATCCGTTATGACCGAGCAGATGGCATCAATATGGCCTTCCGGCCGTTTGATGGCAGAAAGGATCAGTTCCTGCTCTCTTTGGATGTCACAATTCCGTTCTAACTCAAATCAATAAAAGCAGGGCGAGCCAGTATGCTGAACTGCTAAAGGGTAAGAAGAATTGGGTCGATTAAGTTAACGTGTAAGAGTTGCTACCACATAAGTCATGTAGGCGCCTAACAAGCAAAATCCTCGTTGCCGCGAGATGGCTCCGTTGCGCGGCAGGATCAGCAGCACGGTCAGCATACCTACTCCCAGTGCAACAGAGACCTCTCTTGGAGGTGCCTGGATAGGGTGGATAATCGCGGCGATACCGACGATGGCCAAACTATTGAACAGGTTACTGCCCAGTAAGATGCCCAGCCCTAAATCAGTATGACCCCGCCAGCGAGAGAGTAGTGTGGTCACCAGCTCGGGTAATGAGGTGCCGATGGCTACTACTGTCGCGCCAATCAAGTAATTATGCATACCCAGTGCGGCGGCGATGCCGCTTGCCCTGTCTACAAAAAGATGCCCAGCCAGAAGCAGGCACATTAACCCTACAAGAAGGAACAGCCAAGCACGGATAGGCTTGCCTGGTGATTCCGTATTGCCCTTCGTCGTGTCCCGACGATGCTTGATCGCCTGCCTGACAATCAAGGCCAGCCAGAATATGAATAGCATCAGCAAGAAACTTCCATCTGTACGCGACAAAGTACCGTCAGCGGCGAACATAAGAATGAGGATGGGCACGGCCAAGGCAAAGATGAAGTCACGGCGCAATTCGTTGAGATGGGCGGGTAGTGCCCCGAACAGTAGTGCAAGCCCCAGGATCAATGCGATATTTACCACGTTGCTGCCCAGCGCATCCCCCAGGCCAATTTCGGGTGTGCCCGCTATTGCCGCTAAGATCGAAACAGTCAGTTCGGGGCTAGAGGTTGCGAAAGCTGCCAGGGAAGTGGCTACCAGCAGTTTAGGAAGACGCCACAAAGACGCCACGCCGAGCACACCTTTAAGGAAAAATTCTCCGCCCAGTGCAGCCAATGGAATGGCAGCTAGCAAAGCAAGGAGATCAGTCGTGGAGAGAGGCCCAGCCATAGCTTCACCTCGGCATCAAGGCGGGCATGAGAATACTTCAAGGCGACAAGGCCCTATTCGCCTGGCAGAACTGTTACCCTCCCTGTTCGAATACCCTTGGTAACACACAACCCGCTCAAAGGGGTAAAACTGCCGCGGGCCGAGGGTTATCAGGGAAAAACACGGCATTGGGTGATCACCAGCAAGATCAGGCGGCAGACACTCAAAAACTAACGGAGATAAAGCTGATAGAATATGTTTCTGCTTGGTTGTGCCGGGATGTCATAACAAGGGTATTTGGATACACCTTCCTAGAATTAGGTGTGAATCCCACTGGATAGTGCTAGCGCATTCTGGTATTCACAAAGCTGTGGAAAAAGGAAGGCGTTATGTCATTTACATTCAGGATTGCAAGCATAGGAAGAAGAAATTTATGCTAAGCCCTTCCCTGATTTATTGCGCCGTGCGATAAACGCCGACCTAGTAAATGTCGCCGAGGAATTTGAACTCATCTTGTACCTGCAGCGCCTAGTATCTCGTCATTTGCATATTATCGCCATGTTGGCGACAGTTGCAATTGTGGCGTCCCTGTTTATAGGGGGGCGCCAACCCGTCGCCGTCAATTTGGTATCGCATCCTTGGGATAAGCTGCTCCACGCTGGGGTTTTTGCCTTGCTGGCCTGCACGATCGGTCTGGCAAGCGATTTACGTGGAAGGCAGAAACTACCCGTTGCATTTTTTGGCGCTCTGCTGGTAGGTGCGCTCGACGAATGGCATCAGATGTATCTGCCGGGTCGGGAGGCAGGATGGTCCGACTTCATTGCAGACGTAATTGGGAGCATTTTCGGCACGATATTTCTGGCAATATTTTTGCCAATGAAAGGCACGCCTTCGTTGCCTATTTCTTGATTGTTCCGTCTGGTTTTCTCGGTACCAGAAGAAATTCGCGAATGTAGATCCTGGATGAGTTCATGCGGGATTCGCTATTGCTCATCGACCCAATTCCGGGCCTTTGCGCTTGCGGCCTCATACGCCTTGTTTTCATCATCCACCGGCTCGGCGAAGCTCTCGTATGCAACTTTGCCATCGCCAGCAAGAATGCGGAAACGGCCGTTCCAGAGACCAGTTGTGTCGTCACGCTCCGGCCAGGCGGTAATCCGGTACCCTTTATACTCGTCGTTCATGTCGTCCTCCATATGATGAGGCTCTGTCAATTCCGAGCCCAACGCCTCAGTGATCGTTCCGGGAACATCTTCGGTTAATTCGACTTCATCCAGGACGTCCCGGTTTCCCTCGAAGAGCTTGATCTCCCTTCTGTTCAGGCCAAGCACCTGGAAGCGGTCTGCGGACTGGAGGATGCGCAGCAGTGGCTTGACATGGAAACTATCAGCCACTACCGCCAGTTCAGGCACTGGCCGCTGAAGTTTGAAGACGCGAAACAGGCGTGAGTTGCCCATAACTGCAAGGCCATCCTCCGTATGGTTCCAGAACTTGGCATCATCAGCCAGTTTTTTGGAATGGACCAAGCATATCCTCAGCGCGTTTTAACGGATATTGAAGCCGGAGGGATTCTTCCAGCCCTTGAGCAGATTCCGATACCGTATGGGATCTTGCTGATTTCCGGATGACGCCTGTGGGTTGGTTGGTACAGGGATACGCAAGGCGGCTCCTGATCTGCCAGGAGCAGGCAAGGTCATCGTGGGTAAGAGAATTTGGCATCAGGTTCTGCTCCTTGCGCGGCCAAACTGGCTCTCAAGTGCCGTCTTCAGTTTTTCGGCTGCTCCTTTGATCGCGTCTTCCACGTTCGCTGCCAGATTGGTAGCTGCAATGGGCTCGAGTCCGGCGGGACGTGCCTCCATGAGACAGCGTTTGTCCTGAGCCCCGGACTTGTCGCTGTTCACATCGCTCAAGTGAACCTCTACACGAGTGATCCGGTCCTCGAACCGGCTCAATATCCTGGTTACGGTCGATTCAACACCCCGGGAAAGTTCACTATCCACCTCAATGCCGCTGCCATTGTTTACCTGAAACTGCATTATGTTCCCCAGTTGCTTTCAAACATCGTCTACCTACTGAAGCATAGCAGAGGATCCAATGTTTGAGTCTATTAGACGTGAGCGACTAAAAGGAATAGGCGGCTCGACTATGGAACGAGGAGTTGGAGGGCGCTCGCTGTTATAGATGAGGCTGAAGGATAAGTAAAAACAGGATCAATCGGATAATAGGCCAGCAACTAACCAACCGGTAATCCTTAAGCAGTACGCCAGCGATGAATTAAACTTAGAGCAGATAGTCCGATATAAATACCGTGAATTCTTGGTAAAAGAGGGATCTATGGCCTATATGACAGCTGAAGCAATCGCACAGTACTTACTCGCCGGACCGGTTGCCATCCTCGAATACCGAGGCCATGGACCGCGTGACTAGGACTTTGACTCGCTTGAATCTGGTGGGACCGAATCAACAATCCGGGCAGCGCTGAGTGCAGCGCGTTGCTTGGTTTTTCAGTAAATGCTGCCAGTGCTGGATATTAAATCGCCTTCCTTGACGTCGATGATGTAATCACTCTCATTTCCCGCAGTCTCTATCTTTCTCACTTTTACATTGGTAAAGCTAAGAGGCTGGTCAGGCTCAAGGTTCAGCTGGCTTTGCAAATCAGTGCTCAGAATATAGACTGACCCGCTGACTCCTGTATTTGCAATGACCTTGTAACTAAAATTGTCTCCTGGAGAAGATGGGTCTGTGTTGTCCTCAATTTCCATCAATAATGCTGTTTCCTCATCTACTCCGATAGCCTGGGCAATGGCAGCACTGGTCCATTGGCTATTTATCGCGTGCCCCAGGAACGTGATCAGGCGGCCCATGCGATCGCGCGCATTGAAATGGGAATCAGTGACAGTCGATAACAGGGGGGGTAAGGGCGTCCTGTCGCTCCAAAAATCACGTCTCAGTGCGACGCACTGTGAGTAGGGGTCGGCCAAGGCTTTTGACGAAGTGATCGCGCACGGGTCGGCGACATAAGCGAACTCGCTGAGTACCATGGTTCCCGCGCTTGTTCCGCCAATGGGAATTTTGAAGTTCCGGACCTGTTCCGATATCAGCTGTTCCAGCAACGAGCCCTTCCAGAAATTGTAGTAGCGCCCTTGATCGCCCCCCGTTAGCCAGATTGCGCCGGCATTTCGAATGTAAGGCTCAAGCGCCGGGTCGTTCGCCGTTTCGATGTCAGGAACAACCAGAGTTACTACCGAGGCGACGGGCCCGACTATGCTGAGGTAAGTGTCGTCAGGCGGGTCGCTGCCATTATCAATCACGACAAAATTTCCCGGCCTCCCTGTACTGCCATCGCCACACTGGGTCATCTTGGCAATCATCCAGCTAAAGGCCTCCTTGACGTCGTCTCCTCCACCCATTAGGACAGCAGTTCGTGTGCTTAACGGAATTGTGCCGCAGGGCAGATAATCAACCATCTCGCCATTTCGAGAGATCCCTAATCGCGATTTCGATTTATTGGCTGCCTCTACCAGGCCTATCCCTGTGGAAAACACAGCAACCATGATTGGTGTTGCCATCAATCTGCATATAATTCTGGAACTTGTTTGCTGCTGAGCGAGAAAAAACCACACAAGCAATTCCATTTTTTGTCTCCTTTGTTATAGGGAATTTCGGTCTCCCGATGGCAGGAATCCTAGCTGATGTGTGCAATCGACGAATTCGCAGGATCCTTCAGTTTCTCGTTTTCAGACGTTACGCAGCCAGCTAATAAAGCAACCATGGCTACACTTACAAAACTTTTTACTAAATTCATTCTTATCCTCCTTGAGTTGCTTCGAAAATGACGCGATTAACATTAAGGGTAATCCATTACATTTTTTGCACGCGGTTAATTTCAGGCAGGCCTCAAAGCGGGGACTGATGTCTGCCTGACTGATGAATCTGGTGAAAGGGAAGGTGCACAGCGGCGAGGGCGTGGCCAGACCCTACACCACCTCGGAAATGGGAGCTTTAATGCGGCAAGATCACGGCGTGCGCAGAACTTCGCTTATACGCGCACCAAAAAATACCGCTAGAAAAGTATTCCCATCAAATGTTGAAGGTCTGGCGCCGGGAGATTTTCGTCTTAAAAGACGTCGAATCCATCTGAATGCAGGATGGTAAGCGCCTTAAATTCCAAGTTCGTTGTGGGCGCCAATAACGCACGAGTTCAGGATATCAACATTCCGCTATTGATATCCACATTATTTTTGTGGAAATTTTAGAAAAGTTGGGAATTTTTGATTTTGAGTCTCGTCGAATACATACGGACAAAGGTATTTCCGTCCGTAAGGTGTGTTAGTCCCTGAAGTGGGAGCATATTTTAGCTGGTTGATCATATTCTTTTTAGCATCTCAATTCTGAAAGGGGGTTATCATGGAAATGGCAATTCTCGTAGTAGGTATAGGTGCCGTTGCTCTTTGGTTTTTCATGTCCAAAGATGGACGGAAAGAATAATACATCTGATACGATACTCAGAACTCAGGGTTAACCGTTCATTCAAATCAATCAGCCGATGCTCAAGCCAAAAATGCAAGAGCATCGGCTTCTTGTTTCGCACAGTTCGGATGAACTGGTAGGCGTCCATATGATGCATGCTGACATCGCTTACGATGTCGAGTCTTTGCATCCGCACCTGTTCCAGCCCTTCCACAGCAGTAGGAGATGCTATTACTTCGTCCCACTTTTTTATCAGGACAATACTTTCTCCCTGAGCAGTCCTTTTCTCGACAAATGTCAGCTTTATCCGCAACAGTCATGCTGTTGTTGAATTGGCGGGCACTTTACCGAACCGAATGAACAGAACACGCAGCAGTCCCCTGGATTTGGTCGTAACAGTACTTTGCAGTTGCTGCATTCGTAATAGAACTGGCAGGCATCCGTAGGCATGGTTTCCTGCCTGGCAAAGCCGCAGTGCGGGCAAGTCAGCAGGGATTCAAGAATAATGCCGTTCACCCTGGACGCCTCCTAGCAGCACTTCGCGGCTTTACGATTCTCGGCCTTGGCAGTCTTTGACGATGGTGCGCAGCACGCGGCTGCTTCCCCCGTCTTCACCCTGGCATCCGCGCCGTATATCTCAGCCTCGCCTAGCGTGTGGTAAGTTTCCCAGGCAATTCCTTGCGGATCGGTGATCCAGTATTTATCAGAGCGCGCGTAGCAGCAGGTTGCATCCGGCTGCTCATGCCGGTTGATTTCAGCAGTGGTCACCTGGCTGCGCAATGCGCTGAGTTCTTCCTCGGTATCCACCTGGAGCCCGAGATGGTCCAGGCCTGCCCTGGCACCCCGCTGCGAAATGGCGAAGTTGATGCGGGGGTCTTCCATCATCCACTTTGCGTAGTCCGGCTTGCGCACCGAGGGCTCCGCCCCGAATACCGCCGAATAAAAGCGGATGTTTGCGTTGAGGTCATCAACAGCGACATGCACATGAAAGCGTTTCATGATTTGCTCCTTTAAGATTTACGTTTGGCTTGCGGTGGCGCACAGCAACCTTCAAGCGCCGTTTCCATCACTGCAAGGCACTCCTGCGGCATGCCCTTGCAGCAGTTCTGGGTAAGAAACGTCATCAGCGCCGCCATTTGCGCGAAGTCGGCCATGTAGTAGATGAAACGGCTTTCCTGGCGCGATGTCACCAGACTCGCATGGCTGAGTTCCTTTAGGTGAAAAGACAAGGTGGCAGGGGCTACACCAAGTTTTTCACCGATGCTGCCCACCGACATGCCTTCCGGACCCGCTTGAACGAGCAGGCGGAAAACCGAGAGGCGTGTTTCCTGGGCGAGTGCCGCGAGTGCGGTTACGGCTTCTTTGGTTTTCATATTTCGGCAATAATAGAAATATAGAATAAAGTCAAATTTATTTGGGCCTTGCCCCTTCAGAATGGTGGAATGTATGAGGTGAACAAGCACGGCAAGATGTGTTCGATTATATCGAAATGTTTTACAACCCAATCCGGCGACACGGTTATAACAATAGCCTGTCTCCAATAGAGTTCGAAAAACAGTATTTCAACCAGCTCGAAAGTGTCTAGTAAAACCGGGGCGATTCATAGTTTGTTTAGTCCCTCCATGTAGAGGTGTAGAGTATTGCCCAACTACAAGCTTCCTATTGTCCTTCCAGCCACTTTCTCGATTCTTCCCGCGATGGCTTTCGCAGTCCTTTCACTTGATCCTTATTCATAAATCCCAATCTTGTTACGGCATGGAAGTTAGATTAATACTTCTTGAAAGCTGTAGTAGCCCCCAATTGAACCGGACACAGATGCACTGATGACAGGAGATAGGCATATGCCTGGTGCTATGCATAGTGCTTCGGGTTTTGAACGTATTGAAGTAGTAACCGGTGTTGAG
>NZ_JCAHZJ010000044.1:0-12333 GCF_059489795.1 Nitrosospira sp. CT | reverse complement strand
CGTAATTCAGTCAAAGGCAACGCGGATTTGGATAGAGGATTGTATCGGTATCGGCATTTGGTGGAAAACACCTTTGCCCGCTTGAAGCATTATCGGGCTGTAGCATCACGATTCGACAAGCTGAAGAGAAATTACGAGAGTATGGTAGCCATGGCCTGTATCATCCTCTGGCTCCCAATGTGAAACGTCAACAGACCTGTTCTTTTGAACAGGCTTATTATTTAAGGGAAGGCACGCAGTTCAACCCCTCAGCTCTGCAACTCTTACATGTTCCATTTGAAGCAAGCCACGAAGTATTCGTCAAATCGGTATCTTGCAGATTTTTATTACTCACAGCCCATACTCTCCGGCAAAACGGATAAAAAAATATAAACTGGCTGGCTTGCTCCGGAGGAGCTGGCTGGCTAAAAAGCCGCGGTTCACGCGCAGGCGTTCATCCCGACGGGATGGTTAAGAAAATTCTTCCTTCAACGCTTACAGGGTATTATTTCTGGTCTCACTTTACGTGAGCTGCTGCGGGCGCATTCCGTGTGACGAAAATGCCTTGTGTCTCATGTCTCGTCTTGAAAACACGGAACTGAAAGCAGGAAATGAGGAAATAAGAATTTGAAATAATTTTTATTATCTCATTGAATGAGAATTATTTTATTTTATTTCAACAATGAAGGAAAAGCAATAAGCTGGCCAAAATCCCCGCGTTGGTTTTATGGCCCGATAAATATAAGATTTTGAAGGGAAGCCTGCAGTTTGTTTTTTTTCCGTCTTGGTCAGCAGCGGGACCAGAGTTACCCAATATTTGTCGTAATTTCTTACACTCGCGCCTCTGAAAAGCAGAATTAGCTACGTAAACTAGTGTTTTAGCAAGAAAAAGCTATACGGCACGGTTTTTGCTTATACTAATAAGGCTATAGTTTGCTTTTTCATATAATTATAATTACGGCCAATATGAATTGTATTGATAAACAGCAAAAAGAGGGCCGATGCAAAAAGATTCTTGCAGTGTCGTCCTCCGGAGGTCACTGGATCGAGCTTTTGCGTTTACGTCCAGCCTTCGCGGGGCACGAGGTGGTCTATATTACTACCCAGAAAGGCAGCCAAAGCCAAGTCCCCGGAGAACGCCTTTACATTGTGCTCGATGCGAACAGACACACCAAGCTCCGTATGGTACTCACGTTTATACAGATATTTTTACTCATAGTGCTGGAGCAACCAGATATCGTTATCTCTACAGGTGCCGCACCTGGCTACTTCGCACTAAAGTTCGGCAAGTGGTTCGGCGCGCGTACCATATGGCTGGAAAGCATTGCCAATGCTGAAGAGTTATCGCTGTCAACCAAGCTTGTGCAGCCTTACGCTGACTTATGGTTGACCCAATGGCCGCACATTGCTAAACCTGGTGGCCCATACTACAAGGGAGATATCCTCTGATCCTTGTTACGGTTGGGACGCAGCTACCCTTCGACCGGCTGGTCAAGGCTATGGACTCTTGGGCGGGTAGCAACCCGTCCGAGCAAGTATTTGCCCAAATTGGCAATAGTAGCTATATTCCGAAACATATGAATTGGGAAAGGTTCATTTCCCCAGTGCTGTTTAGGCAAAAGTGTAGCACTGCGGATTTAATGGTGTCTCATGCTGGAATCGGAAATATTCTCCTTGCCATGGAGTTTCAAAAACCGATTATTGTCATGCCTCGGCGGGAGCATCTAAACGAGCATCGAAACGACCATCAGATGGCCACTGTAAGGCGGCTGAAAGAAAAAGCTGGTATTGCCGTTATTTACGATGCATCAGATCTTCAGGAGATTATTTCCCGTTCACGGGGATCAAACATAAGACCATCTGGTTCTACTGAAGTATCACCTGCACTGATCGAGGCGATCCGAGATTTCATCACCGGCTGGGAATGACCGATAAAAACCTCTGAAGCCTTCCCCCAAAACGTTTTCTCGTCGATGAACTGTATGATCGATATCGAGTCTGCTTGAAGCAGGCCTGCGCATTGCTGAGGCTCTGCACTGTAGTGGCAACCCTGCTGAATCGCCCCTCGGGCAAGGGAAATGCCTTATCCGGCAAAGGAGTCGGAATTTTCCACTTTAGACCGTTGCTGATTTTGACGGCAGGTCAGACAGTATTATCTGTATTTCTTGCGATTTGAAAAAAAGAGGGGCTTCGAACTATGAGTGATAACAGCATATACGATAACGGAACCTATCTCAAAAAAAATCCCGGTTGGCACGAAGAAGATTCTGCATGGAAAGCAAGTCAAATATCCAGAATAATCAGAAAAAATAAGATTGTTCCGACAACTTTATGTGAGGTGGGCTGCGGCGCGGGGGAGATACTGAACTGCCTGTCAACCGAGTATTCCGACGTGATTTTTTCTGGATATGAAATTTCCCCGCAAGCATTTGAGATTTGCAGATATAAAGAAAAAGATAATCTTAAATTTTACTTGAAGAGTCTCTTTGATCATCCAGACCAAACATTCGATGTCGTAATGGCAATCGACGTTTTTGAACATATCGAGGATTATTTTGGCTTTCTTCGAAAGCTTAGGATAAGAGGTACATATAAAATATTTCATATTCCACTGGACTTATCCGTTCAATCCGTACTCCGGGCTTCACCTATTTCAAATGTCAGGGAGTCTGTCGGCCACATTCAATATTTTACCAAGGAAACCGCTTTGGCAACCTTGAAGGATACAGGATATGAAATTGTTGATTATTTTTACACGGGAAGTTCGCTTGAACTTTCTAATCGTTCTTTAAAATCCAGTCTAATGAAGCTGCCGAGAAAGCTTTTCTTTAAGCTTCATAGTGACTTTGCAGTCAGAATACTTGGTGGATTCTCATTATTGGTTCTGGCTAAGTAACTCACCTTATAAACCACCTTCCTTTATCCTGATTTACCAAAATCCTGTGCTCGAACTTTGTATTTAGCTGGAATTTTTGTCGCAATTTATGCACTTCAAAAATTCCAGCTGGTCTATGATGAGACTGCGCAGTCAGAAGCTCAACTGAAGAGGACAGCCGTGACTGTTAGCAGCGGATGACAGGGGTGTCGCAGGACATTGATCCTGTATGTCGGCAATGCCATCTCCATCCGAATCGATAAGAGTAGAGTGGCGGGTGTAGATAATTTCAGATGAGTACGGACCCACCAAGTGTGGCCAAGTAATCGGCGCCCCATCGACGAATGAAACGTATTGACCGCACATAGTTGAAATGGTGCCGTCATCCGGGCAGGAGATCTCTGATTCGGTACCGCTCGAGTTGGTTAACAGTGCAGTGCGTAGCGTCGCGCCTACTTGCTGCAGAGGAACTATCTCCACATTAGCGATCGTAATATCTTTCCCCGATTCGACATAAAAATCGATACGCGCGCCATTGTCTCCGGTAACGGGGTCGTTCTTTTTTATGGTTGAAGTCGACTCGATGAGTAAGGCATGACGTTTCCAGCCCGGGCTTCCGTAAATTGATGTCTTCCCGCGGCTAAATAGCTCATAACCATTGTCGCCCCCGCCTCCTCGTCTGGGGGTAATCACGACTCTCTGATTGTCAACTTCAGTCTTTATATCGAATGTCAGGCGATACCAGCGACCCGCCTCAACGGAAAAATTTGGCGATATCAGCATGCTCGGGGTGCCGATAGCGCTCATCCTGATACAGGGTGAAGAGCCACAGGTTCCAACCGAGGCCATTGCGCCTGCACTGTCACTCCAAGCTCGCCAGCCTGGAGCGCTCGTGGTCATATCGATTGGCGTGAGAAGGCTTTCACCCTGGACCTGGAAGCTGGTGTAGCCCGCTTGAGTAATTTGTTTGCCGTTCGGGTCGAGATTTCGGGCTACACCGTCAGTACGCGCTGATTGCCATTCGATGAAGTCATATTCCAGCTCACCCCCATCCCAGCGTTCCCGCGCGATCCGCTGGGATACTAATGCCGAGTGGTAATTGAAGTCATAGCTCGCAAAGCGTGCGGTGCTCGAAAAGACAGACTGCGCCACTACTCCCTGAGCGTCACCAAGCGGAAAGATGAGATTATTGGTGATAGTATTGCCGGAAATGTCGCCCGCGGGGTCGAAACTTTGAGTTCCTTCCTGGAACCAGATCTGGTAGCGGCGATTTCCGTAAAGTGTGTTGCGATGGATAAGATTGCCCGCAGTGTTGTGCAGTAGAATGCCGTGCTCCGCGTTTTCCACGGTGTTTCCGGTAACCGTAACGTCGGAGCCAGGTTCGTCCAGATAAATTCCTGACGTGTGCGGTCGCGTACCGGGATGACCGTGGAGATTACCGATCAGATTGCGGATAATATTATCTTCGATTTTGCTATTGTGATTTAGACCATACACGTAGGTTCCCCCGCAGTCGTCCATTACAGCGCAGGCGTTTTCGATGTTGTTACGGCTTACCGAGCTGTTGGGGCCAACAAGTATGCCGTGATAAGCCGCGTCACGAATGCTGTTTCCATCAATAGTGGCGCCGGCGCCGGTATTGATGGCAGCAATTGAGGGACGCGGAAGGGATACAATGTGGCCGTTCTGAACCCGTACGGCGCTGCCTTCAATTTGATTACCCAGGACCCGCAAGCCCTCGGCTGATCTCAGTCCCGCAAGCATACCGCTTACGGCATCTAGACCCGTGTTGATAATCCGGTTATTCTGGACCAGGTTGTCTTTCGATACTGCCGCCAGCACCCCTTCCTCAACAGTTTCCTCGATATGACAATCGATAACGGCAACACGAGCACTGCGAGAAAGATCGATTCCCTTGCCGACACGCTTGACTGCCAAGCCCTGTAGCTCGATGTCTGTACGTCCAGAGAGGTCAATGCCGTTTTGGAGGTGAACGACAAAGACACGGCTCCCTGGCTCTGCCAAGTCATTGGGGCGAAGGTGAATCGCCTTATCGAGAATGTCGTAGATCCATTCACCTGGCTCGTCAAGCATCCATGGTGCGCCGGTGAAAAAATAGCCATATCCTTTGCGCAAAGGATATTTGGTAGGAGAATCCAGCGATAGCCAACCTTGGTTAACGGCAGAAATAAGCTTGCGTTCGAGTCTCCAGCCAGATGACCGGACGAAGACAGAGACGCCAGGGTGCGACAATTGGCCAGCGGTAGGCGGGGACATGTCGCTACTAAGCGGAAGGCTATTTGCCATCTCAGCATCCGAAGTAAGCAAAAAATATGGCGATTCCGGTGTCTTCGAATCGTGTCCTCGGTTTGGATGATGAGCGATTGAATGAGGTGTGTCGTCGACGTAAAGCGCCATTGGCGCGCCAACAACAGGAGTAAGGCTTATATTGTCAAGGCGAAAGATGGTGCTCCCGGCGCCCTGAAGATCAAGACGCGCATGCTCGATCGATTCGGGCGCTTGGAAGGGCAAATTAACAGTCTGCCAGGAATTATTTCCAACAATGGTAGTTATAGCGGCTACTGTATCCCATGGCGGGGCCGCACGACGTATGTTTACCTGGACAGTCTTCCCTGCGGGAATCCATATAGCTAGGGAGAGTTCATAGTTAATCCCAGCCTCGAGCGAAAAGCTGTAGGAGCTGGCCGCCCACCAGAGGGTGGAACTGGTTCCCCCATAGGCAGCGAGGCAAGGAGCTGCGCCGGAGGCACAGTTCGTGCTGCTGACAGCGATGTTGAGCGAGCCGTCCGAGGACCAGCTGTTCCACTTGGCTGTACCCTGATCAAACTGGCCATTCTCGATAATGTTGACCGGGAAGGTACTGCTGTACTTCCCTGCCTCTCCAAGGCTCCACGCGTGAGCCGGGATGGTGGTGCTCCCATCAATCAGCGGTTTCGCGTTGCAGGGCGTAGGGTAGGCGGCTATTCGGATTGGCTGAGAGACGCCGCCGGAGGCTGCTAGTCGCAGAGTCTCATGCCAGACTTGCCCACAACGGAGAAGGATGGAGTCGCCCGGAAGCAGGTTGGCCCTCGCCACCCGGGCTAGAGTCTGCCACGGTCCATCGGCGAAAGTGGTACCGCCAGGCTCCGACAGATTGCCGGACCATGAGTCATTGCCGAGTTTGGAGTCCACATAATAGGTGGCGCCCGAAGCGTAGTGCGGCAGAATGAATAATGCAGTAATAAGAAGTGCTTTTTTGGTGATTGTCATCGAATAATCTTTCCAAAGATAACTTATAGGAATTAGATAGGGTTGGTAGAGACTTGTTGATAAGTAACGCGATGTTTTAAGCAGCAATTCAAGCGCATCTATACAGTCAATTGCGATGCAATAGAGGCGCGTGATTTTGCAGAAGAGGCTCCCGCGGGGACTTACCCAACCCGACCGGATTGATGTTAACGTTACATCAGCGATAGTACTGCAAAGTGAAGCTTTGTTGAGCTCCAGGTTGTGCTTATTGATTTCCATGTTTCAGGTGCTCCTTGTATCTGTCGAGCTACGCTACACGTAGTCGCATACGTCAAGCATCACTGGCGGCAGAAATGAGGAAGCGACGCGGGCCTCGGTTTTTCCAATAAAAGCTCGTAACAATCGGATGCCGGAATGGCTAGATTGTTTTTTTGCCGTCGTGCCTTTTGGAAAATGGTCAGGACCGGTGACGTTGCTCTCCCGCTTTTACAGGTTTGTTCCTTATGCCCTTTACGGATTGAGCTGCAAAAAATTAATTCGAGGTGGACTATACGCGGGCTTTAATCTTCTGAACCGCGGAAAAAGGATAGTAAAAGGATGATTTTTTACCGATGTTTGTTTCTGGAAAAACATACCATTTTCCGCCTGGAAAACCTGCTCAGTAATTTGCTCGTTCAGTATCGATTGGCAATCGCGTTGAGAGACGGCTTATTGATGTTCAGCAGCTTTCCGGCTAGCATTCGCCCTGACCCTGTCGAGACAACTCTGTCGAAGAGACCTATCTAATCTGTGGAGCCTGAAAGATTTTTGTAACCCTCCACGACCCCAGGTCTTCGCGCTTTGGCTGATGAACTTCCCGCATCGCACACCTGACCAGATGTGTATTCTCTCGCACGCGATAATTTCAATTGAGGGATACAGGTGATCAATGTAGCGTCTGACAACGCTATGGAGGGCAAGCGAGCATCGTTAAATATGCCGATATTCTTGCAAACCTGGGGGATTAATAAAAATATGAAGGAGCGTTCTCGGCATGTTTTTACCACAAAACTGAGGACGACAAACATTACCTCTTGTTATTTATGCTATATCTTGAACCGAGCGGTGTTTATCAGCGCTTCTATATTCTCTTTTTATGATGTAAAGTTATCGATTGATGCACGGGATCCGCTTTCACCGTCCTGAAACTGTAACCAGGTTTGAATCAGCAAATTTGCTTTTTGGATCGTGGGATTACAGGCGCTTGACTTTCAATATTACGACGGGCGGCAGAAAGCAGAATTAAGCCAATACTCAATGAAGTCAGCGCAGCTAGCGTTTATGCTCGATGTTCCGCTTATCAGCGGTTGTGGTGACAGGTGATATGCGAATAGGTATACAGCGGTCCAAAGCATGAGTATCCCGACAAAACGCAAGGGACGGATTAGTATCCTTATCAAGGCCCTCAATGAGGAGGCGCAGATTGCAAATTGTCTGGCTGCGGCCGTGCGTGAGGCGCAGTCAGTTGATGGGGAAGTGATTTTGGTTGATTCACTTTCAACGGACCGGACCGTTGAAATTGCGCGCTCCTATCCCGTTCGTATTGTACAGTTTTCCCGCCAGGAAGATCGTGGCTGTGGCGCTGCCGTTCAGCTCGGTTATCAGTTCGCGCAGGGAGAATATATCTACGTTCTCGATGGTGACATGGAGTTGCAGACCGGCTTTATTGCCCACGCGCTGAATGTGCTGGAAAGGGAACCGAATGTCGCCGGAGTCGGCGGCAAACTTTTGGATAGGCAGATACGAACTGCTGCGGACTCGAGACGTGCGCAGACGCTGGGTATTTTGAGCCAAAGAATAGAAGTGGATGAGTTGGGGGGTGGAGGCCTTTATCGGCGCAAAGCTATTGAGTCCGTCGGTTATCTTGCGCACCGATGGCTCCCGGCTTTTGAAGAGGCTGAATTAGGCTTTCGTCTGCGCGCTGCTGGATGGCGATTATTCCGATTACCTGAGCCTGCTGTTTTGCATACCGGCCATACGGAATCAAATTGGAGCATGATACGCCGACTTTGGAGAAACCGCCGTTCCCATGCTGCTGGCATGTTCCTGCGTTTAGCATTTGGAAAGGCCTGGTGGTGGCGGGCCCTGCGAAGCCAATGGACTGTGATCCTTACGCCAGCAATACATTTCGTTATCTTGGGAATCGCGATCTTACTTGGAAATGGCCTGGGGGATACAGTGAGATTCTGGCTGGCGCTCGAATTTGGAGTCTGGCTGTGCCTGTGGACGATGCTCGCTGTCAAGAAACAGGATGTGCAACTGGCATGGTTCTCCTTGATCAACTGGCACATCTCAACCGCGGCGGCCCTGATCGGTTCACGCCGGCCTCTGGCTGATCCATACATACCAATCGCCGCACGAGAGATCGTTTGATCTAAGGGACGACAGTTCCTTCTATTCAATAAGTTCTGCTGGTATCTAAAAAGTGGTCGCAATCCACTGCAACGCAGGATAATTTAACTAAAAGTGGGGCGTGGTAGGTGTTTGTGCCCTATCAGAGAGATTCAGTTGCGATAACTGGGAAATAGAAAACCACGATTATCGTTTATCTTTTTGATATCAGGCTGCTGTTTCTCATGCCCCCAGCAGAACAATATTCAGATGCGAAATTCTTTTAACTTATGTACTGAGTGCTTATGCGAGTTTAGCTGTGGTGGAAAGTGTGACCACTTTTCTTTCATTTGCACGGCGGATAGCAGGGCGCAGAGGGCGCAATCGATATGAAGCGTATTTATCTGGTTGCTGGTGCTCGTCCCAATTTCATGAAAATTGCCCCTATCGTGCGTGCCATGCGAGCGCATGGCGGGTTGGGTTTCAAAATTATTCATACTGGTCAGCATTACGACCGGGATATGAATGATGTATTTTTTGAAGAACTGGGTATTCCTGCGCCGGATGTCTTCATGGCGGCAGGCGGCGGTAGCCATTCTCAGCAGACCGGCAAGATTATGGTCGCTTTCGAGGAACTGTGCCAGGCGGATCGGCCTGACGCCGTACTGGTGGTGGGTGATGTGAATTCAACGCTAGCCTGCGCGATCGTTGCGAAGAAGCTCGGCATTCCTGTGGCCCATGTTGAAGCCGGCTTGCGTAGCGGCGACATGACCATGCCGGAAGAAATCAACCGCCTGGTTACTGACAGCATTTCGGATTTATTTTTTGTTACAGAACCTAGCGGGCTCGCACATTTAAAACGCGAGGGCAAGGATGATTCCATGATCCACTATGTTGGACATGTAATGGTCGATAATTTGTTATATCAGGTGGAAAAGCTTGCCAACATTGATACAACGTTATTTCAAACAAACGAGTTCAAAATAGCCCACAGTATGAATAACGGACGCTATGGGGTGATTACGTTACATCGGCCAAGCAACGTGGATAGTGCGGAGGTAATGATGCGCATTGGCAACGCATTGACGGAAATCGCAACCGAATTACCCCTAATTTTCCCGGTACATCCACGCACACGCAATAATCTGGAGAAATTCGAAATTGATCTGGAGTCCCGCATTACACTGGTGGGCCCTCAGGGTTATATGGCTTTCCTCAATCTCTGGAAAGACGCCGCTGTCGTGTTGACCGACAGTGGGGGTCTGCAGGAAGAAACCACGGCTCTGGGTGTGCCATGCATTACTATTCGCGAGAATACTGAACGTCCGGTGACCGTCGAGGAGGGTAGCAATGTACTGGTTGGCACTGAACCGGCGCGGATAGTTGACGAGGTACGGAAAGTATTGCGCGGGGAAGGCAAACAAGGGCGGCGTCCTCATTTATGGGATGGCAGGGCAGCGGAGCGAATCGTCAAAATACTTGCAATGGAGCTTGCCTGTGATTCGTAATACATTGAAGCAACTTTGAAGCAACTCAGGCTATGTTTTTATAATCGATTTGGTAAATTCGATGCGAAAGAAGAAAATGCTTTCTGGGTGAAATGATGATAAAACTGAAGTGAGACATTGAGTATATATAGAGTGACCTTAGTGTTCAATCAGGATACCCCATGATTCTTATTACCGGTGGTGCGGGTTATATTGGTTCTCATACCTGTGTGGAATTACTCGGAGCAGGCTTTAATGTCACGGTATTCGACAATTTTTGTAACAGTCACCCTGAGGCATTACGGCGAGCTGAGCATATCACCGGAAAAAAACTCCGCGTTGTGCGAGGGGATTGCCGTGATCGCTCCTCCTTGACCAAAGCCTTGAAAGAGAGTGCAGCGACGGCAGTCATCCACTTCGCCGGCCTTAAAGCCGTGGGAGAGTCGGTAAAGCAACCGCTCGCTTACTACGACAATAACGTTGCAGGTACGCTTCGTTTGTTAGAAGCGATGAATGAGTGTGGGGTGAAAACGCTGGTATTCAGTTCTTCCGCCACTGTTTATGGCGAGCCAAGATGGTTGCCATTAACGGAAGATCATCCTCTCTCTGCCACGAATCCCTATGGGCGGAGCAAACTGATGATTGAGGAAATTCTGCGCGATCTGTACCGCAGCGATCCTTCCTGGCGTTGCGCCGTACTCAGGTATTTCAATCCAGTAGGAGCTCATGCCAGCGGATTGATTGGGGAAGATCCCAGAGGCATCCCCGATAACCTCATGCCCTTCGTGGCCCAGGTTGCGATTGGGCGGCGGAAATATCTGAATGTGTGGGGCGACGACTATCCCACACCGGATGGCACAGGTGTGCGCGACTACATTCACGTTGTCGATTTGGCGCTAGGCCACCTCAAAGCCCTCGAAGCGCTGAAAAACTCCGCGGTACTCAGTACAGAAGTTGTTAACAAGCAAGGAGGTTGCCTGACGGTAAATCTCGGAACCGGGACAGGCTATAGCGTGCTGGAAATGGTAAGAGCTTTTGAACACGCAAGCGGTAGACAAGTGCCCTATAGAATTGCTCCCCGTCGTTCCGGGGATATAGCCTCCTGCTATGCCGATGCAAAACTGGCCTATGATTTGCTGGGATGGCGGGCAGAGCGTGGCCTGAAAGCGATGTGTGAGGATACATGGCGGTGGCAAAGCGCCAATCCTGAAGGATATGGACGTGAGGTTTAAAACATGAAGCAGCGCGAATGTTCCTCTTTCCGCCGCGCTCCTGGCGGGCAGGAGGAACCACTTCTGTTGCAAATAGAAAATATATCAACCTCATCGGTGAAATTTCCGTGCAGTCATTAATCCCTGTGGTGCTGTCAGGGGGGTCGGGCACACGTTTGTGGCCCCTTTCTCGCGAGCAATATCCCAAGCAACTCTTGCGGTTGATCGGGGATGAGTCGCTATTGCAGGTCACGTTACGGCGCATGGAGGGTCTCACGGATATACCAGTTGAGGTACCGTTGGTCGTTTGCAATGAGGAATACCGTTTTGTGGTTGCTGAGCAACTGCGGTTGATGGAAACAAAAGGTACTATCCTGCTTGAGCCAACCGGACGTAACACCGCTCCGGCACTAACCCTGGCCGCTTTGGCTGCGACGAGCGAAGGCGAGGATCCGGTCATGCTGGTGATGCCCGCTGACCACGTCATTCTGGATAAACCCAGTTTTCAGGCAGAAGTACGCAAAGGTGTTGTCCTTGCAGCCGAAGGCGCAGTCGTTACCTTCGGCATTACGCCTGACTCACCCGAGACAGGCTACGGCTACATACAGGCGGGTGAGATGATCGGAACGAGTGGCGGCAGACGTATTGCGCGTTTTGTGGAAAAGCCCGATCTCGCCACGGCGCAAGCTTATCTCGATGCGGGTTCTTATTTTTGGAACAGCGGCTTGTTCATACTGCGCGCTTCAGTGTGGCTCTCGGCTATCGGATTATGCCGGAACGATATTCTGGCGGCCTGCGAGTCGGCATGGGCATTACGATCTACGGATGGAGATTTTGTTCGTGTCGGTAAAGAGGCGTTCTTGCAATGCCCGAGCGACTCGATCGACTATGCTGTAATGGAACGCCTTGCCGTTGGCGAGATAGCTCCGGCGGGAGTAATGATGCCGCTGTCGGCCGGCTGGTCCGATGTTGGCGCCTGGAATTCCTTGTGGCAGGTGTTGCCCAAGGATCATCAAGGCAATGTATCGCAGGGCGATGTGCTGTTGGATAACTGTCATAACGTGCTTGCTGTGTCGGAACATCGGCTTGTAGCGTGCGTAGGAGTAGAGGATATGGTGGTAGTGGAAACTCCGGATGCCATTCTGGTCGCGCAGATGAGCAA
>NZ_JCAHZJ010000043.1:0-168194 GCF_059489795.1 Nitrosospira sp. CT | reverse complement strand
CCAATACCATCGTGATCGCCGCCGTCAACGTGGTCTTGCCGTGGTCCACGTGTCCTATCGTCCCTACGTTGATGTGCGGCTTCGTCCGCTCAAATTTGCTCTTTGCCATGATGATCCTTTTTAAAGCATTTTTTTGAGTTCTGTAATCGACGCCTATGGAGCCCATGGCCAGGATTGAACTGGCGACCTCTCCCTTACCAAGGGAGTGCTCTGCCACTGAGCTACATGGGCAAGCACGTCCTTGCCTAAACAATACCCCGCAACAATTTTGCCAATTTTCTAATGTTTTTAATTAATGCTCATTTCTCCGCTTCAAGTCTGGAGCGGGTGAAGGGAATCGAACCCTCGTCGTAAGCTTGGAAGGCTTCTGCTCTACCATTGAGCTACACCCGCATCGGGCACGATCAAGACCAGAAAATCCAGTGAAGCATTCAACAGCTCTTCGGAGAAAAAATCATCGAGCCGCGCAGCCAATGCACCATCTGCGCTCCCATTCACCAGAACCAGACCCGCCACGTAAAGCGATCAAGACACAAAAATCTCAAGACACAAAAAACTACAACGCCCGTACTATCAGATGCTGATCTGGTGGAGGGGGAAGGATTCGAACCTTCGAAGGCAGAGCCGTCAGATTTACAGTCTGATCCCTTTGACCGCTCGGGAACCCCTCCAAACGAAACCGTTAATTGTGAATGTTTCACGCGGATAAGTCAACGTGGATTTCAGGGTTTTTACTCTGGTACCGGCGTTATCCGCGCGAGGAGAAAACAACGAGTTGAGTTGCTGAATCGGGTAGAATTCGCATTCCCGCGGCGAGGCAGCCACGGTGCGCGAAAATCGGTGATCAGTGTGTCGAACCCTGACGCAATCCCAAAAGCTCTACCTCGAAAATCAGGGTAGCGTTTGGCGGGATAGCTCCCCGCCCTTCCGGTCCGTAGGCCAGCTGGGGCGGAATGATCAACGTGCGCTGGCCTCCCACTTTCATCCCGACAACACCTCGATCCCAACCTTTGATGACCCGCCCCGCGCCGATCAGAAACGAGAAAGGCATACCACGGTCGCGCGAGCTGTCGAACTTCTCACCCTTTTTGTCAGGAGCGCTTGCATCGTAAAGCCAGCCGGTATAGTGTACCTCAACCATCTTGCCCACCGCCGCTTCTTCGCCGCTTCCTATTTTGGTATCCTGCTTGATGAGCTGCGCCACGGCTGATGTGCCCTGCCCCGTTTCCGAAACAGCGGATTGGGGCAACAGCAATGCACCCAACATGAATATTCCCAAACTGATCAGTGTATTTACTCTGGACATGAGGACCTCGAAAATTGAAATGAAAACCTTCCATACTTCCTGCCTCTTATTATACCGTCAACCCGTAGGGCGACTGTAGCGTCATGAAGGCTTTCGTTCAGGGATTCCTTGCTCATTGCTCATTGCTCATTGCTCATGTACTCGTTTGATCGAGGCGCAAAGCGTATGAAGGAGAGTTCATGCAGGATCGCTTAAGCGAAAAGGTCGAAAAGGTCGAAAAGATATTTACCAGCAAAGAGACGTGTTCCAGGCAGGCGGGAGGATCACCTGCGCGCCTGCATGACTCGCGCCTTGTGCGCTCCCTCTACCTCGTGGCCGGATTCGTCGCCCTGATACTCGGCGTAGTGGGGATCGTGCTGCCAGTACTCCCGACAACCCCTTTCGTGCTGCTGGCAGCCGCCTGTTTTGCCCGCAGTTCCACGCACTTCCACGACAAGCTCCTGACCAATCGCATCACCGGTCCCATTATTCGTGAATGGATGGAGCATCGCAGCATTCCGCGTAAAGTGAAGCGTTGGGTATATCTGTTGCTGGTGCTGTCGCTGGGGAGTTCGGTCCTGATGATGCCCTCTGTCTGGCATCAGGGGATGCTCGTTCTGCTGGGTGTCATCCTGATAGCCTTCATCTGGCGAATTCCGGTCAGAGAACCGGATGCTGACACATGACGAGCATGGCCGCGCTGCGCCCGATGGCAAGATGGCAATTACAGACTGCAACCTTCTATCCCACACTGGGGGAACACCTGCTTCCAGGCATATGAGTGCTTCCGTCGGCTCCTCCAGGCTCCCCGGGCGGCACGCGTCCTCCCCGAGAGGACGCATTGCTGCAAAATGTTTACGCTTCCTGAATAATCCTGACTCAATATTGCTGGGAAGCCTCTTGCGGTTCGGCAACGTAGATTTCAACCCGCCGATTCCTTGCCCTGTTCTGAGGTGTGTCATTGGCGACAATAGGCTCCCGGGAGCCGCGACCATCGATCCTTATGCGGTTTGGAGAAACCCCCCGACTCACCAGATAATCCCGCGTGCTGGCTGCCCGGTTCACGGAGAGGGGATTATTGATCGCATCGCTGCCAGAGCTGTCTGTATGGCCGATAATGGTCACCCCTGTAGCAGGATTATTGTTCAGGCCGGTGGCAAAACTATCCAGTACCGGCTTGAAGTTCGGCCTGAGGTCTGCACGGCCGGCATCAAATGAAATATCGCTGGGAATATCCAGTTTCAGTCTGTTATCCGGAGTTTTTAAAACTTGTACTCCTGTTCCCGCTGTGGCCTGCTCCATTTCCTGTTTCTGCTCTTCCATTCTCCGGGACCAAACGTTTCCGGCGATGGCACCGAGGCCAGCCCCGGCCGCTGCACCGATTGCCGCACCTTTCCCCTTACCCGCAATTGCTCCGATCAATGCGCCTGTACCAGCACCGATGCCCGCGCCGATGGCAGTATCTCTCGTTCTGGTGCTCTGGATTTCGGGTGAGCTTGCACAGCCACCCAATGCCAGGACTATTGCTATTGAAATAACCGATAATTGATTACGCATGACTTCTCCTGTTTTGTGGGGAATTATTGCTTGAGAACTCCTGCTATCGCTCTTCAGCGGTTCCTTAGACTTTAGCAGAGTTGCAGGCATATTCAACAGCAGATGCAATTCGCTCTTGAGCCTCAGCCGCTTGCCGACTCGCGCTCTGGGCTGACTGAGGTCACTCTACGTCGGCATGGTTTGTTTCTTGCGGAGGGGAAAACGATTTTCTTCGATCGGGATTCCGGCCCGTAAAACTTTGCCTCACCCTCTCGGATGATGCATTTCGTGGATTCTTTTCAATCTTTCGCGTGCGACATGAGTGTATATCTGTGTGGTTGAAATGTCCGCATGGCCGAGCAGCAGTTGCACCACACGCAGATCGGCACCATGATTGAGCAGATGAGTCGCAAAGGCATGACGCAATCCATGCGGCGACAACGGCTTCGTAATACCGGCCTGCCGCGCATAGCGTTTGATCAGATACCAGAAAGCCTGACGAGTCATGCCTGCGCCGCGGTAAGTGACGAACAGCGCATTACTCGATTTTCCATCCAGCAGGGCAGGGCGGATTTCCTTGAGGTAGCGGATCACCCATTCCAGCGCCTCTTCCCCCAGCGGCGTCAGGCGCTCTTTTCCGCCCTTCCCCATGATGCGCACCACGCCCATGTCCAGGCTGATCTGGCCGCTTTCCAGGCTTACAAGCTCTGAAACCCGGAGGCCGCTGGCATAGAGCACCTCGAGCATGGCGCGATCCCGCAATCCCAACGGAAGGTCCACAGCGGGTGCGCCAAGGAGGGCTTCCACGTCAGTCTCGGTCAAGCTCACCGGCAGACTGCGAGGAACCCTAGGTGTATCGATGTTGAGGGTGGGATCTGCATTGATCTTTCCCTGGCGCAACAGAAAGCGGTAAAACCGCTTTAGGCTCGAGAGCTCGCGGCTGGCGGTGCTGGCCTTGATTCCAGCGGAAAACCTCCCCGTCATGAATCCCAGCAGATCGGAATGGGTGACCGTCAGGAAACTGCTATCGCCCGGCTTCTGTCGGGCGAACCAATCACCGAACTGCTTCAGATCGCTGCGATAGCTCTCCATTGTATTGCGCGAGAGCCCGTCTTCCAGCCACAGCGCATCGCAGAATTCATCGAGCAGTTCCACGTTCTGCTCAGATACCCTCATGCTTCAATAGCCAGCGCTTAATAGCGAGCGGCAATCCATCGCTGGCGTTCATGAAACCTCCAAGACCGCCGCTTTTGGCGATAACACGATGACAGGGAATAACGATGGGCAGCCGGTTGGCTCCGCACGCCTGCCCTACCGCGCGCGGGGCGGAATGCAACTCCATCGCGATAGCGGCATAACTGCGCGTTGCGCCAGCCGGAATATCCTGAATCGCTTGCCACACACGGCGCTGATGAATCGTCCCGCCAATATGTAATGACAAGTCGAACGCGAAACCAGGATCGGCAAGGTATGCCTGTAATTGATTACATACTTCCCTGGCGAGAGGATTTTGCGGAGCGAGAGTGGGCGTATCCGGCGGCAGATATTCTATATCTGTCAGCCAGTCTTGGTCCGTGCGAAGGCCAAGCACGGCAAACGGCGCGGCAAGTTTGGCCTGATAATCTTCTGGCGGCTTCACCCGCCGTATCGACTTCTGTCTGATCATCCATTCCTTCCCCATCACCCGACAACTCCGACACTGCCGCTCACCCTTGCAACCACGTTGCAGGGTGAACAGAAATTGAACAGGAATTCCATTACGAGATTTTTTGAAACGGTCCCGTATCTGCTTTGACTTTATGCGAATAGTCCGGCGATAATCGAAGCATTATCCGGTTTGAACAATCTGCCCGCAAGCCTTGAATCGAGGAGCAAGCTATGAAATTTAATATAAAGAACGGAACACCCGAGAAACAGCGCAGTGCCTGTGTGGTTGCAGGCATTTTCGAACAACAAAAATTAACCCCTGCTGCCGAAGCCCTGGATAAATCCGCAAACGGCTACATTACCAACATCTTGGACCGGGGAGATATGAAGGGCAAAGCAGGCTCGACGCTAATGCTCCATAACGTGCCCAACAGTGCCTGCGAGCGCGTATTACTGGTGGGGCTCGGCAAAGAGCAGGAACTCGGCGACAAGGGATACCGCGATGCAGTACGCGCAGTGTTCAAGGCGCTATCTGACACCAGCGCTGCCGATGCCACCCTGTTTCTGCTGGAAGCGCCCGTAAAAAACCGCGATCTCTCCTGGAAAGTCCTGCAAATCGCAGTCGGCGGACTGGAGAGCATGTACCGCTTCGACCGGCTGAAAAGCAAGGTCGAGGAAGCCGAACCGAAGCTGCACAAAATTACCCTCGGTGTCATCAAGCCCCTCACCGGAGAGGAGCAGGCCGCCAGTGAGGAGGCTCTGCAACAAGGACTGGCCGTGGCCGATGGCATGAGCCTGGCCAAGGATCTGGGCAATCTTGCGCCTAATATCTGCACCCCTACCTATCTTGCGGAGCAGGCCATGGATATGGCCAAGACCTACAAGCTCAAGGTGACGGTGCTGGAGCAAAAGGATATGGAGAATCTTGGCATGGGCGCATTGCTGGCCGTGGCTCGCGGCAGCCGCCAGCCTCCCAAGCTGATTGCTCTGGAATATTGGGGTGGGGCAAAGAAGGGAAAACCTGTTGTGCTGGTAGGAAAAGGTGTCACCTTCGATACGGGCGGCATTTCCCTCAAGCCAGCGGCGGAAATGGATGAAATGAAGTACGACATGTGCGGGGCCGCCACCGTACTGGGCACCATTCACGCTGTTGCAAAAATGGGCCTTCCAGTCAATGTGGTCGGCATTATTCCAGCCACCGAAAACATGCCCGGCGGCAATGCCACCAAACCTGGCGACGTTGTCACGAGCATGTCGGGACAAACCATAGAGATTCTCAATACGGATGCCGAAGGCAGGCTGATCCTGTGCGACGCGCTGGCCTACACCGAACGCTACGAACCGGAAGCGGTAATCGATGTTGCCACGCTCACCGGCGCCTGTGTCATAGCGCTCGGTCACGTTGCCTCGGGCCTGTTGAGCAATGATGACGAACTGGCCCGGGAACTGCTGGACGCCTCGGAGCGCGCGGTGGACCGCGCCTGGCGCCTGCCGCTGTTCGACGAATATCAGGAGCAGCTGAAAAGTAATTTCGCCGATATAGCCAATATCGGAGGCCGCGCTGCGGGAACCATTACCGCCGCCTGCTTCCTGTCGCGGTTCACCAAAAAATATCGCTGGGCGCACCTCGACATAGCCGGCACGGGCTGGAAATCCGGCAAGGAAAAAGGTGCGACCGGACGCCCGGTACCGCTGCTCACCCAGTTTCTGATCAGCCGGACTACCAGACAATCCGGTAACACCGGTGAGACCGGCAGCCGCAAGGGCCGGCGTAAATCGAAGGAATGACGGAAATCGACTTCTACTCGGGCGGGGGGGACCGGCTCCATACCGCCTGCCGTCTGGTTGCAACAGCAGCGCGGAAAGGATTCAAGGTCATGATTTACGCGCCTGACATGGCTACAGTCGAGCAGATCGATAAATTGCTATGGACTTTCTCTGCGATTGATTTTATTCCACACTGCAAGGCAGGCGACAAGCTGGCTGAGTTCACGCCGGTAATACTCAGCGATAGTGGAAGGAATCCGCCGCACGATGATGTATTGCTCAACCTGGGTCCTGAGAATCCCCCTTTCTTCAGCCGCTTCCGGCGACTGATTGAAATTGCCGGCAACACGGATGAAGATACCCGGGCGGCAAGGAAACGCTACCGGTTCTATCAGGACCGTGGCTACGAAATACGGCATCATCGCCTGAGTTCCGTATAGCCTGGCGGCTCATCAAATCACGTCACAGGCATCAATTCCCGGGATTCCGCCACCTCCCTTTACCAGCCGGCATTTCAATGACAAACAGCAAAAAAGCTTCGCAGGGTGAATATGACGAAATTCTGCATAAACTGGAAATACTGCTGAGCAGGCACCAGGACATATCATCCACGCTACTGACTGACAGCGATAGCCACTTGACCGCCGGCTCATCCCGTTTGTCCGGGACCGCGGCGAAGCAGGCACGGGCAGACAATATCCCCACCCTCACAGAGGTCGCCGCCAGGCAGTCCCCATCCGGTACCAGCATACCCACCCTCACGGAAGTCATGCATTCCCCGCCCTCGACACTTTCCCCTGCCGATATAACCGTGCTGCTGGAGAAAATTCTGGATGAGGCGCTGAATGAAACCGGCACCGCCTTGAATCCGAATGCACGCACGGCACTGATACAGACCCTGAAATCACGCCTGTTCGGTCTTTGAAAACGATAGTGGAGCAGGCGTCCATTCCGGCCCGTCGTGCTTGACCTGGAAATGAGCAGGATCAGCGGCGGCACATCGGTACTAGGCCTTGCTTCCCGACTTCTGCCACCATACCAGAAATCCGACCAGACCCAGGCCCGCGAATATCAGCATGTAGGCCTGGGGTTTGGGAATATTGGCAATAACGATGACCTGTCCCGCGTTATTGATGCTGATGGCGCCCGTTATAACATATCCGGGCGGCAACCAGGTCAGTGAATTGAGGTCTGTCATGCCCACGCCATTGGGACCAGTGATAAAGGCATGCTCATCACCGGTAGCCATGGTGGACCATCCCACCACCTGTCCGGCATCGTTGATGTCAGTGGCGATACTGTAATCTCCACCCAGCGTCCCGAGATCGGTCATCCCCACGCCATTGGGGCCAGTGATGAAAGCGTGCGTATAACCAGCAGCCGTGCTGGAATCTCCCACTGCCTGCCCGGCATCATTGATGCCATAGGCGACACTGGAGTCTCCACCCAGCGTCCCGAGATCGGTCATCCCCACGCCATTGGGGCCAGTGATGAAAGCGTGCCTCACGCCTCTCCCAACCACCTGCCCCGCATCATTGATATCATGAGCAACAGTTGTGAGTCCATCCGGCAGGCTTCCCAGGTGGATCATGCCCACGCCATTGGGACCGGTGATGAAAGCGTGCCGATATTCCTTGACGGTGTACCCCGCCACCTGGCCAGCGTTATTGATGCTGGTGGCGTAACTGGCATGTTCTCCCAGCGTCCCCAGGTCTGTCATGCCCACGCCGTTAGGCCCGGTAATAAAAGCATGCAAATTACCTGTGGCTGTCTGTGAGTACCCTACCACCTGCCCGGCATCATTAATACCAAAGGTTGCGCTGGAACTACCACCCAGCGTCTTGAGATCGGTTCTGCCAGCGCCGTTGGGACCGGTGATGAAAGCGTGCTGATATTCCTTGGCGGTGTACCCCGCCACCTGGCCAACGTTATTGATGCCAGTAGCGTTACCAGTCATTCCACTCGGCACAAGAGTGATCAGCCGGTTGCTGTTGAGGTCCAGAATATATAAACATTGTAGCTGTGCAAAAGCGGGGAGAGCAAAGCACAATCCGGTACTTAAGACCAACAGCGGGATCAAGCCCTGCATTCTGGAATTACTGGTCATTTTCATCATTCTCTCTCCAGTAAATGGTTTTCAGAGATGCGGGGCTTCCCGATTTGATGAAACATGCTGGCAGCGCTCCTCTTTGCGCCACATGACTCTCACCTGCCATTACAACAATCCAGCTTAAAATCTGTCAGGCAAAAAGTATATGAGCCGATCAGTCTATCCAGTCATGGCAAAGCGCTGTATTTTGAGCAGTAATGGAAACTCAAGCTGAGACACGGGTTTGGTGAGTTATCAACAGACCTGTCCACCCCAATCGGGGAAAACCTTGATCGGAATCTACGTTCCAGTGACGTTCAAAGCACGCCATTATTGGTTTGGGCTGGATTCCGGTTTGGCTGGATTCCGGGTCAGGTCCGGAATGACGAGATTCATAGTAATTTCTGGCCGGATCAATAGGGATAGCGGGACAGATTCCCAATGCTTTCACGGAATGCTCCTGACCGGACAAGATGGGCAACAGTTAAGAGGGAGGGCTGCGCTGCCGGTCCTTGCGCCTTCCGTTATAATGGCGGGTTTTCTGCCAAGCGATCGACAGTATGGAACTCGAAAAAAGCTTTGATCCCCCGACTATCGAACGCCGCTGGTATTCGCACTGGGAGGCCGAAGGCTATTTCAGGCCTGGACCAGCGGGGACTGCGGACGACCAAGCGCCTGCATACTGCATCATGCTGCCGCCGCCCAACGTGACCGGCACGCTGCACATGGGACATGCCTTTCAACATACCTTGATGGATGCGCTGACGCGTTATCACCGCATGCGTGGAGATAACACATTATGGCAACCGGGTACCGACCACGCCGGAATTGCCACCCAGATCGTGGTGGAACGCCAACTGGATCAGCAGAACATTGACCGGCGCGATCTGGGACGTGAAGCGTTTATCGCCCGCGTGTGGGAATGGAAAGAGGAATCCGGCTCCACCATCAGCCGCCAGATGCGCCGTATGGGCGCCTCCTGCGACTGGTCGCGGGAACGCTTCACTATGGATGAGGAACTCTCTCGGGCCGTGACTGAAGTTTTCGTGCGGCTTTATCGCGAAGGCCTCATCTACCGCGGGGAACGTCTGGTGAACTGGGATCCTGTGCTGCAAACCGCCGTTTCCGACCTCGAAGTGGTATCGGTAGAAGAAGAAGGATCGCTCTGGCATATTCTTTATCCCTTCGAAAAGGATGCCGGAGGGAATCAGGATGGGGCAAAACCGGAAGGACTGATTATTGCGACTACCCGCCCGGAAACCATGCTGGGCGATATGGCGGTAGCTGTGCATCCCGACGATGAGCGCTATCGGCACCTGATCGGCCGCCACGTCCGCCTGCCATTATGCGAGCGCAGCATACCCATCATCGCAGACGCCTATGTCGACCCGGCATTCGGCACGGGGTGCGTCAAGATCACTCCCGCGCACGATTTCAACGACTACCAGATAGGACAGCGGCACAAACTTGTTCCGCTCGGTATTCTTACCCTGGATGGAAAGATCAATGACTTGGCGCCCGCCGAGTATCAGGGATTGGATCGTTTTGCGGCCCGCAGGAAAATTGTCGCCGATCTGGAAGAACAGAATCTGCTGGTTGAAACAAAACCGCACAAGCTGATGGTGCCGCGCGGTGATCGCACCCAGGCTGTCGTTGAACCGATGCTGACCGATCAATGGTATGTCAGCATGAACGGACTGGCGAGGCAGGGCCTGGAGGCGGTGGCGAGCGGGGAAGTGAAATTCATTCCGGAAAACTGGACACACGTATATGACCAGTGGCTCGAAAATATCCAGGACTGGTGTATTTCCCGCCAATTATGGTGGGGCCATCGGATTCCGGCATGGTATGACGAGGACAATAACATCTTTGTCGCGCACAGCCTGGAGGAAGCCCAACAGCTGGCGGACGGGCGCAAGCTGGTGCAGGACGAGGATGTGCTGGATACCTGGTTTTCATCCGCACTGTGGCCATTCTCCACGTTGGGTTGGCCGGAAAAAACACCGCAGCTTGAAACATTCCTGCCGACCTCGGTTCTGGTTACCGGCTTCGACATCATTTTTTTCTGGGTAGCGCGCATGGTGATGATGTCCCTGCATTTCACCGGCAAAGTGCCTTTCCGGGAGGTATATATCACCGGCCTCATCCGCGATGCGGAAGGGCATAAGATGAGCAAATCCAGAGGCAATGTGCTGGACCCACTGGATCTTATCGACGGCATTGCACTGCCGGATCTGATCGCTAAGCGCACCAGCGGCCTGATGAACCCGCGACAGGCTGAATCCATCGAAAAAACCACGCGTAAGCAGTTTCCGGAGGGAATCCCGGCGTTCGGCGCAGACGCGCTGCGCTTTACTTTTGCCAGCCTCGCCTCTCACGGCCGCGACATCAAGTTCGATATGCAGCGCTGTGAAGGCTACCGGAATTTCTGCAACAAGCTCTGGAATGCGGCGCGCTACGTGCTGATGAATTGCGAGGGCAAAGATACCGGTCTGGCGGAATCGGCGCCTCTGGAATATTCGGATGCCGACCGCTGGATCATCAGCCGGCTGCAACAGGCGGAAACCGCGGTCGCCCAGGCTTATCAGGATTACCGCTTTGACATGGCAGCCCGCGAAATCTACGAATTCGTCTGGGATGAGTATTGCGACTGGTATCTGGAGTTCGCCAAGGTACAGCTGAATTCCGGCACTGAAGCGGTACAGCGCACTACCCGTCGCACCCTGGCCCGGGTCCTGGAAACGGCTTTAAGGCTTGCCCATCCCCTCATTCCATTTATTACCGAAGAATTGTGGCAGAACATTGCCCCGCTCGCCGGCAAGCAAGGGGCGAGCATCATGTTGCAGCCTTATCCTGAAGCCGATCCCTCCAAGTTCGATGAAGCCGCGACCGGGAATATCGCTGCGCTCAAGGAAATGATCAACGCCTGCCGCACGCTGCGGGGTGAAATGAACCTCTCCCCGGCATCGAGGGTACCGCTTCTGGCCGCAGGCGACGAGAAAATACTCGCCAGCTTTTCTCCCTATCTGAAGGCGCTGGCCAAATTATCGGATGTCGAAATCGAACAGAATCTGCCCCCCGCCGAAGCACCGGTGGCGATCGTGGGTGAATTCAGGCTGATGCTGAAAATCGAGATTGATATTGCTGCGGAGCGTGAGCGGCTGACCAAAGAGCTTGACCGTGTCCAGGCGGAAATGGAGAAGGCGCAAGCCAAGCTCGCCAACAGTAATTTTGTGGCGCGCGCACCGGCAAAGGTGGTGGAGCAGGAAAAAGAACGCCTTGCCAGTTTCGGTGCGACATTGGGGAAACTGAAAGAGCAACTTCAGAAACTGGGTTGCTGAATCGGGTCAAAAAGTTCAAGAGGCGGATGGCCTGCGCTATAATCCCCCGTTTGACAACGAAATGAATTTCGCCCCCGCCTCGCCCGCGGGCTTTATAAAAAGGAGGAATAATCATAATCGTCTTATTGGGTGGTCCCGGTGCGGGAAAGGGAACTCAGGCCAGCTTCATCAAGGAACATTTCGGCATTCCGCAGATATCGACAGGAGACATGCTGCGCGCAGCCGTCAAGGAAGGCACCGAACTGGGTCTCATGGCCAAAAAGATCATGGACGAGGGCGGTCTTGTTCCGGATGACATCATCATCGATCTGGTGAAAGCGCGCATTGCACAGCCGGATTGCAGCAAGGGTTTTCTGTTTGATGGTTTTCCCCGCACCATCCCGCAGGCGGATGCGATGAAGGCTGCCGAAGTGCTTGTCCAGTTCGTCATTGAAATTGATGTATCCGACGAAGAGATTGTCAGGCGCCTCTCCGGCCGGCGCGTACATCCTGCCTCGGGGCGCATTTACCATCTGATATTCAATCCGCCCCGGGTCGATGAGAAGGATGATGTGACCGGAGAGCCCCTGATACAGCGTGATGATGATAAAGAGGAAACGATACGGAAACGGCTCGAAATCTATCACGCCCAGACCGAACCATTGGTAGAATACTACGCCAGATGGTCAGCTAGTGGCGAAAAAGATGCTCCCAGGTATGTGAAAATCACGGGGGCCGGATCAGTGGAAACAATCCGCGACGCCATTTTCGCGTCGCTGAGATAACTTCAGTCAAACTCCTGGTGGAACTCAAGCCTGGTATCACCGCCGTTTTAATTCGCTAAGAGAGCAATACGCAGCGGCAGTAATCCTCGTTGCCGTCTGCATGCATGGCGCCGGCACTGTTGCGCCACGGGAGAAAGCGTGCGTACGCTGACGGTAGATGTTGGAAGATTTTAATAATCGGGGGAGAAATATGGCAGCAAAAAATGCTTTTTATGCTCAATCCGGCGGCGTTACCGCCGTCATAAACGCTTCCGCAGCCGGTGTAATTGAAACCGCCCGCCAGCAAAGCGGAAAGATAGGCAAAATTTATGCGGGGCGCAACGGGATCATCGGCGCGCTTACCGAGGACCTGATCGATACCGGACAGGAATCCGATGCCGCAATCAGCGCATTGCGGCACACGCCCTCCGGAGCGTTCGGGTCCTGCCGCTATAAACTGAAAAGCCTTGAACAAAACCGGCGGGAATATGAACGCCTGATCGAAGTATTCAAGGCTCATGACATCGGCTATTTCTTCTACAACGGCGGTGGCGATTCAGCGGACACGTGTCTCAAGGTATCGCAACTGTCCGGCACGCTTGGCTATCCCATTCAGGCCATTCATGTGCCAAAAACGGTGGATAACGACCTTCCCATCACAGACTGCTGCCCTGGCTTCGGCTCGGTGGCGAAGTACATCGCCGTATCCACGCTTGAAGCCAGTTTCGACGTGGCAAGCATGTCAGCAACGTCAACGAAGGTGTTCGTGCTGGAAGTAATGGGACGGCACGCCGGCTGGATAGCAGCCGCCGGAGGCCTGGCATCCAGCCCGGAGCGTGAAATTCCCGTCATCATTCTCTTCCCCGAAATCAGGTTCGACAAACAGAAATTCCTCGCCAAAGTGGACAGTTGTGTCAAGAAATTCGGCTACTGCTCGGTGGTGGTATCGGAGGGCGTAAAAGGAGATGACGGCAAATTCCTCTCCGACCAAGGTGTACGTGACGCCTTCGGGCACGCTCAATTGGGAGGAGTAGCGCCGGTGGTGGCGAACATGGTGAAGGAGGGACTCGGACTCAAATATCACTGGGGTGTGGCGGACTATCTGCAACGCGCGGCGCGTCACATCGCGTCCAAGACCGACGTCGAGCAGGCGTATGCCATGGGCCGGGCCGCCGTGGAATTCGCGGTCCAGGGGCACAATTCGGTGATGCCCACCATAGAGCGCATTTCCGCCAGGCCCTACCAGTGGAAGGTAGGCATGGCGCAGTTGTCGCAAGTCGCCAATGTCGAAAAAATGATGCCCGAGAACTTTATCACCGAGGATGGTTTTGGCATTACCGACCTGTGCCGGGAATATCTGGCACCGCTTATCGAGGGTGAAGACTATCCCCCCTACAAGGATGGCCTGCCGAACTACGTACGACTGCAGAATGTGGCGGTCCCGAAAAAATTGAGCGGCTTCACGCTTTGAGCCGCTTTAACCTGGCGTAACCGGAAGCGCATACATATTGTTCACAGGAGCGCTTATGGGCAGCAAAGCAACCGCTGAGCGACGCTCTCTGTGAACGATAACGCCGCATCTTGCATGCGTTTCCCCGTAGCCGATTTTAACTGGAGATTTAAATGAGTACTGGTTTAATCATCGCAATTGGTTGCGCGATGGCGGCACTCCTCTATGGAGTGGTTTCGATAAGGTGGATTGTAGCGTTGCCGGCAGGCAACGAACGCATGCGGGATATTGCCACGGCGATTCAGCAGGGCGCCTCGGCTTATCTGAACCGCCAATACACCACCATCAGCATAGTGGGTGTTATTCTGCTGATGGCAATCTTTCTTGCTTTGGGCTGGCAGACTGCCGTTGGGTTTGCTCTGGGCGCATTTTTGTCGGGGCTGACCGGATATATCGGCATGAACGTATCCGTGCGTGCGAATGTACGCACGGCGGAAGCAGCGCGGCACGGTCTCAACGCCGCGCTGGATGTTGCCTTCAAGGGGGGGGCCATTACCGGTATGCTGGTGGTTGGCCTGGGTTTGCTGGGCGTGGCTGGCTACTTTGCCCTTCTGGTCGGCATGGGCGCAAGTGAGTCGCAAGCAACTCATGCGCTCGTGGGGGTTGCCTTCGGAAGTTCGCTGATCTCCATTTTCGCGCGTCTCGGCGGCGGAATTTTCACGAAGGGCGCTGACGTGGGCGCCGACCTGGTTGGCAAGGTGGAAGCCGGTATCCCTGAGGACGATCCGAGAAATCCGGCCGTTATCGCCGACAACGTGGGTGACAACGTGGGTGACTGTGCCGGCATGGCTGCCGACCTGTTTGAAACCTACGCCGTTACCATTATCGCGACCATGCTGCTGGGTGGACTGCTTATTACCGACAGTCCGAATGCGGTGCTCTATCCGCTGGTACTGGGTGGCGTTTCCATTATTGCTTCCATCATCGGCTGTTACTTTGTCAAGGCACGTGAGGGCGGCAAAATCATGAATGCGCTTTATCGGGGTTTAGCAGTGGCCGGCGGGTTGGCGGCAATTGCCTACTATCCCATCACGACTATCATGCTTGGTGAGGGCGTAATGATCGAGGGGAAACTGGTTTCCTCAACCAGTCTTTACCTCTCTGTACTGGTTGGCCTGGCGCTCACGGCCGCCATGGTATGGATCACCGAGTACTACACCTCAACGGAATTCAAACCGGTACGCCATATCGCAGAAGCCTCCAGCACCGGTCACGGCACCAATGTCATTGCCGGTCTGGGTGTTTCGATGAAGGCGACTGCCTGGCCGGTGATTGTCGTATGTCTTTCCATCTGGATCACATACGAACTGGCAGGTCTGTATGGCATTGCCGTCGCCGCCACTTCGATGCTTTCCATGGCCGGAATCATCGTTGCCCTGGATGCCTACGGTCCCATCACGGATAATGCCGGTGGAATCGCCGAAATGGCCGGCTTGCCGTCGGAAGTACGTGATATCACCGATCCCCTGGATGCCGTTGGCAATACCACCAAGGCCGTGACCAAGGGCTACGCGATCGGCTCTGCCGGTCTGGCTGCGCTGGTTCTGTTCGCCGACTACACCCATGCGCTCGCGAGCGGCGGCAAATCCGTGACCTTTGATTTGTCCGACCATATGGTCATCATCGGCCTGTTCCTCGGCGGCATGGTTCCCTACCTGTTTGGCGCCATGGCGATGGAGGCCGTGGGCCGTGCTGCCGGCTCGGTAGTGGTGGAAGTCCGGCGCCAGTTCAGGGAAATCCCTGGGATCATGGAAGGAACAGCCAAGCCCGACTACTCGCGTGCAGTGGATATGGTGACAAGGGCGGCGATCAAGGAAATGATCCTTCCCTCCCTGCTTCCGGTTGCCGTCCCCCTGATCGTCGGCCTCATGCTGGGTCCGGTTGCTCTTGGCGGGGTACTGATCGGCGCGATCATTACCGGTATTTTCGTGGCAATTTCGATGACCGCAGGGGGCGGTGCCTGGGATAACGCCAAGAAATACATCGAAGATGGCCATTTCGGTGGAAAAGGTTCGGAAGCGCATAAGGCAGCCGTTACAGGTGATACAGTGGGCGATCCTTACAAGGATACTGCGGGTCCGGCCGTGAATCCGCTCATCAAGATCATGAATATCGTGGCGCTCCTGATTGTGCCGCTGTTGTAATTTCTTGCGTTCTCCAAAACACGCCGGAAGGTCCGGCGTGTTTTGTTTTGGGACCTCAGATCTCACATATATCCGGAGGGCTTGCTTTATGAATAAAAAAAATGTGCTCACGCTCGACGATGCCAAGGTTATTGCCACCGCCGCGGAAGCAGAAGCCATGCGCAACAACTGGCCAGTGGCGATTGCGATCGTCGATGACGGCGCCCATCTTGTCCACTTGCTGCGCCTCGATGAAACACAATTTGGCAGTGTCGAAGTTGCAATACAAAAGGCGCGGGCAGCCATTGCATTCCGACGTCCGACCAAAATCTGGGAAGAACAGGTGGCTGCCGGAAGCATCCGTTATCTTGGTCTGCCGGGCACTCTGCCCATCGAGGGGGGGTTGCCGATCGTGGCGGACGGACAGTTCATCGGCGCCGTGGGAGTAAGCGGTGTGCGCTCCCATCAGGATGCGCAGATTGCCCAGGCAGGACTGGATGTGCTCTTCAAAAATGCCTGAGAAGCCTGCTTGTGACGTAGGATACCGAGTATCCTACGCTTAAAGCCTGCTGTCCTTCCTCCTGGCAAATCCGAAGCAAATTCGGGGCAAGCCCCGCCAGAAGAATATTTCCTCTTGCGCCCCTCCTACTCTCAGGCTTCGTACCTCCAACCTTGCGATCGACTCTATCTGTTCGCCACCTGAGTTTATTTTTAATTTTCTTTTTCGCACTCTCTATCAACTTAAGCCTGAGTTAAGGTAGGATGACTCCATAACGTCATCGTAACCGGTTATTAAACGTTCTCTGCACATGAACTCCCCCGAGTTGCGGCAAAAGGCCTTTCTACTGATGTTGATTGCCGTCTCCGTGGCATTCATCTGGATACTGCTGCCTTTTTATGGCACGGTATTCTGGGCGGCAGTTCTTGCCATCATATTTACACCGTTTCATCGAAAGGTGCTGAATGCCATGGGGCAGCGGCGCAACCTTGCCGCATTCACCACGTTGTTGCTCTGTGTCGTCATCGTGATTCTTCCGGTCACCATAATGGCAATTTCGCTCCTGCAGGAAGGAGCCCTCATCTACCAGAAAATCCGCTCAGGGGAATTGAATTTCGGCATGTATTTCCAGCAAATCATGAGCGCTGCGCCGCCGTGGCTGGTCAACCTGCTCGACCGTTCAGGGCTCACCAATATCGCGGAGCTGCAGGACATGCTGTCAAGCGGTGTCCTGCGCGGCAGCCAGTTCATTGCTACGCATGCTATCAGCCTCGGCCAGAACGCTTTTGAATTTCTGGTGAGCTTCGGCATCATGCTGTATCTGCTCTTTTTTCTGCTGCGCGATGGCGACAGCCTGGCGGCCAGGATCAAGCAGGCCATGCCTCTTACCATGGAACACAAGCGGCACTTGTCCAGCAAATTCACTACGGTCATTCGCGCAACCGTCAAGGGCAACGTCGTCGTTGCCGCCATTCAAGGCACCCTCGGGGGTCTGATATTTTATTTTCTCGGCATTCAAGGGGCCTTGCTGTGGGGCTTCATGATGGCGTTTCTTTCCTTGATACCGGCAGTCGGCGCCGGCCTCATCTGGATCCCCGTGGCCATCTACTTCCTGTTTACCGGGGCTGTTTGGCAGGGTACCGTTCTTATCGCGTTCGGCGTGTTCGTAATCGGAATGGTTGACAACCTCTTACGCCCCGTCCTGGTGGGACGAGATACGAAGATGCCGGATTACGTGGTGCTCATCTCGACACTCGGGGGACTGGTCCTGTTCGGCCTCAATGGCTTTGTGATCGGGCCAGTTATCGCAGCCTTGTTCATGTCCGCCTGGGACCTCTTCGCCGCAGCGATGGATACCCCCAGGGTCGAAAGAAAAGACTGACGCGCAAGCCAGGTTTTTGCATGAACGTGATCAGAGGTCCTCTAGATGGGTAGCTTATTCCCGGGGAAATTTCATTCGGAACCGGACCGCCCAGGCGAAAATACGCCCCCCAAGCAGCCATCTTGCCATAACCGACATTTTGGAATCGAGAGGTAGTGCGTGGCGGACGGGAGGATTGGGCGCCTTCACGGCATCCAGTACTGCCTTCGCAATGATTTCCGGACCTGGGGCTTCAGGTTCACCCGCCACCAGATTGTGTACACCGGCAAGAAGTTTTTCATAGGCTACAGGGTGCGGGATTTTCTCCATCGCCCTCAACTCGTTTGGCACAAACTCGGTCTTTATCACTCCCGGTGCAATCAGGACGACCTTGACGCCAAACTCCATCACCTCCCCTCGCACTGCATCGGTGAGTGCTTCAATCGCATACTTCGAAGCCGAATACCAGCCGAAGCCGGGGACTGAAATCCTGCTCAGCACGGAGACAATGTTGACGATACATCCCGATCCCCGCTCCCGCATGTGTGGAAGCACCGCCTGCATGAATCGGGCATAGCCAAAAAGATTGACCTCGATCTGCCGATGCGCGATTTCGAGCGGAACACATTCGACCGCGCCCGGCTGGGAGATCCCAGCGTTATTCACCAGCACATCGATCCGCCCGCGAGTCGATATAATGTGGGCTACCGCCTGCCTGACAGCTGCATCATCGGTCACATCCAGGCAGATGGGCTCGATATGGTTGGAGCGTATTTGTTCCAGCCTGTACATGCGCCGGGCGAGAGCGAATACATAATATCCGTTCTGGGCAAGAAGTTCTGCTGTTGCCCTGCCGATACCACTGGAAGCACCGGTTACCAACGCGATCTTGTCGGCCATATGTTTCTTCCTTTTAGGTTGCCATTCCTTGGGCTTTCTATACATAATGAGTCAGGCACACGGCTCGCCGGACAATTCCTGGTTTTGTTACCGCGACAGGTATCCGAGGTTTCCCTGCCTGGACCGCAATACTGGCTTATCATGCCGTAAAATTCATCCTCTGATACTTCTTTATAGTACCCTGTCACGCCACGAGCCCGTCTCTCCCGAGTATCTAATCCGTATATCCCCATGAGGAGAAGATTATGAAAACTGCACTGATTACAGGCGCAAACCGCGGGATTGGACTTGAATTCGCACGTCAATACGCAGTGGAAGGCTGGCGTGTTCTTGCCTGCGCGCGTCATCCCGAGAAAGCAGAGGAGCTCCAAAAGTTAGCAAACCAGTATCCCGAGCAGGTGAAGGTACATACGCTTGACGTTGCCGATCACCGGCAAATCGACGAACTGGGACGGTCTCTTTCCGGCGAATCCATCGACTTGCTTCTCAACAATGCGGGCATCTACGCAGAGGCGCATCGTTCGGGGATATTCAGAAACGAGGATTACGACGCCTGGATGCGCACGTTTCTGGTCAATACCATGGCTACACTCAAGATGGCGCAGACATTTGCATCACAAATTACCCGGAGCAGTCAAAAAAAGATTGTGACCATCAGCAGTAAAATGGGCAGTATCGAGGACAATGATGGTGGGGGAAGCTATATGTACCGGTCCAGCAAGGCGGCGGTGAACATGGTGGTCAAATCGCTTTCGATTGACCTGAAACAGGCGGGAGTAATTGCAGTGGTACTTCATCCGGGGTGGGTGAAAACAGACATGGGTGGGTCCAATGCCTTGATCTCGACTGCTCAAAGCGTATCCGGCATGCTACAGGTGATCGATCACCTCACCCTGAAGGAGTCCGGCAGGTTCATCGCATACGACGGCAAGACGGTGCCGTGGTAGAGGATTCCTGTCGGATTGATTACTGGTTCGGCCGACAATAAGCTCCCGCGCTGCGGCTATTCGACGATTACAGCCGTGCCGCTTGCGGAAACCATGAGCATGCCGTTTTCTTTTCCCAATACCTCATAATCGATATCGATGCCCACTACTGCATTCGCTCCAAGGTCATGCGCACGCTGCTGCAATTCTTCGAGCGCGATGTCCCGTGCGCGCTGCAACTCTTTCTCGTAGGTTCCGGAACGTCCACCCACCAGATCGCGAATTCCCGCAAAGAGATCCTTGAATATATTGGCACCCAGCACTGCTTCACCCGCCACCACCCCGCAATATCGCGTAATACGCTTCCCGTCGATGCCCGGTGTTGTAGTAAGTTGCATATTTCTCCTGTTCAGAATTAGGGAACTGTTAAAGGTCAGGACGCTTCCATCGCACCGTAGCGAATCCCGTCCCCAACGGGAGATACCGCTCATGATCCGCCTGCTTTGGGGGGCCGCTTGCGAAGTTTCTTCAGGGGCCTTCGCCCTGGCCCTGGCGTACCATCCCGGGACTTGGGTTGTTCTGAAGGTACGGCACCTTTACGGCGGACATTCCGGTCCGGCGTGGGGGCCCGGTTTACTGGCGTAAGCTCGATTTCGAGTTCGTTGATCTCATCCCATTGAGCTTCGGTACGCTGCCTCTCCGGTATCGCAAGGAGCTGCTGCAAGCGCTGATACGGAAGAACTTGTTCTGGCTCATCCATGATATATTAACGTGCCGCTTTGCTGATAATTATTATCATTTATAATATTAGCCTTTCTGCCTTTTATATCCGGAGTAAATCAAATGCCCAGTGCGCGCCTCAATCGTTATCTTACCGCAATGATATGCTGTGTCACGCTATTTACCGCGAATGCATCCGGGGCGGAGGAAGTCGTCGTCTATTCGGCACGCATAGAGCAACTCATCAAGCCCATGTTCGATGCTTTCACCAAGGATAGCGGCATTGCTGTCAAATTCGTCACCGATAAGGAAGGCCCCTTGCTCGCGCGCCTCAAGGCAGAAGGCAAAAACACTCCGGCTGACGTACTGCTTACCACCGATGCCGGCAACCTGTGGGAGGCGGCGCGGGAGGGACTGCTGCGTCCGGTGGAGTCAGAAATACTGGAAACGAATGTTCCCGCTCATCTCCAGGATCCTTTGAACCGATGGTTCGGCTTATCGATACGCGCCCGTACCATCGTTTACAACACCAACAAGGTAAAACCCTCCGACCTTTCAACCTACGAAGCGCTGGCAGATCCCAAGTGGAAGAACCGCCTGTGCATACGCACTTCCAAGAAAGTATACAACCAGTCTCTGGTGGCAATGATGATTGCCGAGCATGGAGAACCGAAAACCGAGCAGATCGTAAAGGGCTGGGTTGCCAATCTTGCAACCGATCCTCTTTCGGATGATAGCAAGGCTATGGAATACGTTGCTGCAGGGAAATGCGACGTCACTATTGTCAATACTTATTATTACGGGCGTCTGATGAAAAAGAACCCGAAATTACCGCTTGCGATTTTCTGGCCGAACCAGAACAACAGCGGAGTCCATGTAAATATTTCGGGTGCAGGCGTGACAAAATATGCGCACCACCCTCAAGCGGCGATCAAGCTGCTCGAATTTCTATCCTCGGAAAAAGCGCAGAATCTGTTTGCCGACGTAAACATGGAGTATCCGGTGAACTCCAAAGTCAAAACTGATCCTGCCGTAGCCGCGTGGGGCAGTTTCAAACAGAATACGATAAATGTGAACAAAGCCGGAGAGCTGCAGGCGGAAGCGGTAAAACTGATGGATCGCGCCGGCTACAAGTAAGATATAACCGGTGATGGTCGGGTGGAGGTAAAAGCGCTTACCGGAACGGGGCGGGAGACGGGGATAGGGACGACGGATAGTCAAAGCACAAAAAAGGGGTTTTTCAGTTTTCCCACCTCGAGCCGTCACGCTTCCCATGGCTGGCGGCTGATACCCCTTCTGGTCGCAGCACTCGTGCTGATACCTGTCGGCACAGTCGTTTCTTCGCTTTTTACCCCAACTGGCGAAGTCTGGCGACACTTGGCCGAAACCACGCTGCCTGACTTGTTGACCAATACATTCTGGCTTGCACTGGGCGTACTTGCCGGCGTGACGCTGTTGGGCGTGAGCCTGGCGTGGTTTACCGCCGTCTGCGAATTTCCCGGACGTCAATTCTTTTCGTGGGCGCTGTTGCTGCCATTTGCCATGCCCGCGTACGTGACCGCATTCGTGGCACTGGGCCTCTTCGACTATATCGGTCCTGTCCAGACCGCGCTGCGCGAGTGGTTCGGTCCTGACCTCTTCTGGTTTCCAAATGTGCGCAGCAGGACGGGTGTCATCATCGTCATGATTCTGGCATTTTATCCCTATGTCTATCTGCTGGCGCGCAATGCCTTCCTCACCCAGGGCAAACGCTCGCTGGAAGCGGCGCAATCGCTGGGGCTCAGCCGTACACAAGGTTTTTTCAAAGTGGCGCTTCCCATGGCTCGTCCGTGGATCGCCGGCGGCGCCATGCTGGCTTTGATGGAAACCCTGGCGGACTTCGGCACGGTAGCGGTCTTCAATTACGATACCTTCACGACCGCCATTTATAAAGCCTGGTTTGCCATGTTTTCCCTCCCCGCGGCCTCTCAACTCGCGTCACTGCTTATTGTGATTGTCTTTGCCATGATCATCCTTGAACAACAGTTCCGCTCCCAGATGCGCTACGCGGAAATCCGGCAGAGTGCGAGGGCTCACCTCATCACGCTTTCTGGCTGGCAGAAGTGGGGAGTCACAGGCTTTGCCTCGGCCATACTATTTCTCGCGTTCCTGCTGCCGGTCGCGCAGCTCGCTGTATGGACAACGCGCGTTTTTGCGCGTGATTTTGACCAAAGATATCTGGAATTCCTCTGGCATTCGCTCCTGTTGTCCGGTTTTGCCGTCCTGCTCACCTGCTCGGTCGCCCTGCTTATGGTCTATGCGGCACGCCGTCATCCCAGCCGCGCCACACGCGCAGCAGTGCGCATTTCCACCCTTGGCTATGCCTTGCCCGGGACTGTTCTGGCAGTGGGAATCTTCATCCCGATAGCCTGGCTCGACAACCAGCTGAGCGAAATGGCCATGCAGCTATTTCACATGGAAACCGGACTGCTTATTCAGGGTACGCTCGCTACCATGCTGATTGCCTATATGACCCGCTTTCTCGCAGTGAGCTACAGCCCTATAGACAGCGCCATGCAGCGTATCACCAGCAGCATCGATGAGGCGGCCATGGGTCTCGGCTTGAGTGGATGGTCGATGTTGCGTCGCATCCACTTGCCGATGCTGAGGAGTGGAATATTTACCGCAGCAACCCTGGTGTTCGTGGATGTCATGAAAGAAATGCCGATCACGCTGATGACCCGGCCTTTTGGATGGGATACCCTGGCGGTAAGAATTTTCGAGATGACTTCCGAAGGCGAGTGGGAGCAGGCTGCACTGCCTGCGGTGGCACTGGTTCTGGCAGGTCTGCTGCCGCTGATATTTTTCATGCGGCAAAGCGAAAAATAGTTTGCAGAAAAGGTTGAATCGCCCCATGAAAACGCTGCTTGAGCTAAGCGATATCCGCCATGCCTATGGGCAGCAAAGGGTGGTGAACGACCTGTCACTCACCCTCGAGAAAGGGGCGATCGGGTGCCTGCTGGGGCCGAGCGGTTGCGGCAAGACAACAGTGCTGAGGTGCATTGCCGGTTTTGAGCCCGTTTCTGCCGGGAAAATCCTCCTCAATGGCGCAGTGATCAGCAGCAGTAGCGTCATGATTCCCCCTGAAAGGCGTCATATCGGAATGGTGTTTCAGGACTATGCGCTATTTCCCCATCTGTCCGTCGTGGACAACATCGGCTTTGGCCTGCACAGCATGCAAAAAGCCGAACGTTCTGCACGCATCGCCGAGATGCTTCAAACCGTAGGTCTTGCTGATTCCGCAAAAAAATACCCCCACCAGCTCTCGGGAGGGCAGCAGCAGCGGGTAGCGTTGGCACGCGCCTTGGCGCCACGTCCGGAATTGCTATTGCTGGACGAACCCTTCTCGAATCTGGATGTCACCCTGCGCGGTCGCCTGAGCCTGGAAGTCCGCGGCATCCTCAAAAGCCAGAATGCCACGGCTATTCTGGTAACGCACGATCAGGATGAAGCGTTTGCCATTGCAGACGAGATTGGCGTGATGCACCACGGTGAAATCCAGCAGTGGGATACGGCCTACAATCTCTACCACAAACCCGCCAATCGATTCGTTGCCAACTTCATCGGAGAAGGCGTTTTTCTTCCCGGAAAAATGCTCGACCGGCAGCAGGTGGAAATCGAACTGGGCACACTGGCTGGGGACGTACCGCATCGATGCACGCCGGATTGCAAGCTATGTCGGGAGGGAAACCTAGTGGATGTGCTGATCCGCCCGGACGATATCGTGCATGATGATGCCAGTCCCGTACAAGCCAAGGTTATGCAAAAAGCATTTCGGGGCGCCGATATCCTGTATACCCTGCAACTGCCCGGTGGCAGTACCGCCCTGTCGCTCGTCCCAAGCCATCATAATCATGCGATAGGGGAAAAAATAGGAATCAGGCTTGAAGCGGAACATGTTGTGGCGTTTGCTAAATCCTCAACTAATTCCTGCGCAACGAGTTCCTGCATTTGATACTTGTTATTGTATACCCAGAATTTACACCGCCGTACCCGCCGCCCGTGTACGCATAATCCCCCTTAGAATATTTCGCCTCACGGAACTGCATCCCCTCCAGCTGAAGCAAAGACAAGCCATTCATCAGCAACTGTCCAAATAAGCGGTAGAAGCCTGCTTAAACAGACAGGCTCCTCCATGAAGCCGGCAATTCAACACATGCCCTGGCTCTTCGGTAACGCCGTCAATTGACATCTTCTCCACCGAAAGTGGTAGTTCGTATACAACCAAAAGAGTATCTTCAAAACGAAGATGATGCATTAATATCGATCAGACTTTATTCCATCTTGTATGAAAGGGACGACAACAAAACGGGAGAAGAAACTTCCAACGTATTTGAGAAGAAAGAGTTCGTTACCTTACTTTAACTCTATATTTTTAGGAGAAACAGTGATGAGAATACTCTCTCTCGCATGTTCAGCCTTTGCCTTTGCTGCAATGACTTCCGTCTCTAAGGCTGAACCAGAAGTCATGAAACAATCAGAGCCAATGAGATTGACAGCGCCACAGATGAATAACATCACTGCCGGCGGCCTAACGGTTTTCAGCTACGCGTCCGGCAACGAATTTAGCTATTCCCGAATCATTGATTTTTCGATAACCCCCCATCCGGAGGCCTTGATAGCGGCCGCGTGTTGTGGCCGGGGTACTATTTTTGCCGGTATCGTTTTCATCCCTCACAGCACAAGATTCGATTCCCTTATCCCTCACAGCACAAGATTTGATTCCCTTCATTGGTTACCACATTTATTAAATTAATTATGGGCGGTAGGCGACTTCGTTGTGCTTGCCGCTCCCCGGAAAGATCCGCCAGCAGCTTGGAGAAGATTTGAAGCCATTAAACGTTCAGACGAAGAACTCCTGATAGCCCTAAAGGAATCGTTAAGCGCTTTTTAGCAGTCCTACGCCGCGACATGATCTCTCAAAATGATCAATTGCTATGATTTTGGGGATGCAACAGCTGTAAGGGAATTACTACAAAACAACTAAAACGACAAAACATTACCCAATCAAGGGGACAGGAGCTGATTATGAGAACAACTTTGCTTTCACCTCTAGCGCTTGGTGCCGTGGTCTTTGTCGCCCTGGCGGAGCCGGTAGTCCTATGGGCAGCGGAACCGGTGAGACTGACGGGGGCACAGATGGATGCTGTCACAGCAGGTGCGGTCGTCATCGGAATGGGCGCTTTGGCCACTACAGACAGCCCCAATGCGCTCACTTATACCAACACCTCAACAAGGGTTATGAGCACGCCTAAAAACAATGTTGAGATAGGGTTAGGTTTCGGGAAGGCATATGCCTGCTGCGGCTCTAGCAGCGATACCAGTGTTCAGTCTGTGTACTATGCTGAGGGGGACAAAGTGATCGCCCATGGTGTTGTTATTAATACTAACACTCCGAATTTTTCTTTCTCACATGGAGTTACAACGGTTATCGCGATCGACATTCCGTCGCGTTAGCAAGCTAACAAAGCTCGCATCAGCTCCAATATTGGAGCTGATGCGATAAAAGTTATGTAGTGGCGTCAAGCCCGGGTACTAAAGTTCAATAAAAACAGGGGAAGGGCGTATGCAACAATGCGGATCCATTTATTCTGTAGCCCTAAGATTAATCTGTATCGCCACTTTGACCATAAGTGTTGCGAATCTTGCGCATGCGAGAACAGTTAAATCTCTTCTTGAAATGCGCCGGGAAAACGTGGTGGTGCAGCAATGGGATCTTAGCTGCGGGGCTGCTACGTTAACGACTTTGTTGAATTTCCAGCATCAGGATATGGTTACCGAGAAACAGGTAGCAATAGCACTGATGGGGAGGGAGGAATACATAAAGAATCCTCTACTGGTCAATATTCGTCAGGGGTTTTCCTTACTCGATTTAAAACGCTTTGCCGACGCACGTGGCTATGAGGGAATCGGCTTCGGCAAGCTCACGCTTGATGATCTGGTAAAGAAAGCCCCTATTATCGTCCCCCTCAATCTGTTGGGGTATAACCATTTTGTTATTTTTCGGGGAATAAAAGGTAACCGTGTATTACTTGCCGATCCAGCATGGGGTAACCGCACTTTGCTGATCGAGCAATTCGAAAATGCATGGATAGATTTTCCGGAAATCGGTAAAGTCGGATTTGTGGTTGCCCGAACTGATGGGGCTTCAACTCCTAATCTGCTTGAACCAAAAGCAGATGAGTTTGTTATGTTTCGGTAAATTGTGAAAGTCAGGGAAGGTATGAGCTTAAAACTTATTAGAAAGCATTACTTACTTTTCCATAGGTCTGGGCATTCTTGGAGTCAGAATTGATTTTGGGGCTGCCCTTATTAAACCGGACAGGATACGGCTAGCAATTGGCGGCGGATCAAATTGTCCCAGTGACTTCTTGAGCCCTTAGAGGATGATACTCATTGTAATCCTAGAACCAAGGAAATCTCAAAGCCATCCGAGCGTCAGCCCAAATTGGAGCGCCAGGTGTCCTCATGAAATGCGTATGGTTGTTTGCCGCTACGGCAGGACAGCAGCAGATCATTCTGGCACATGCCCAACACCCGCTCCAACTTGCGAATCCACCTTTTCAACTCTCGTACCTCGGACGCAGGCACATTGCCACCCCGCACCGCTTCGTTTCTTGTCCGCCCTCAGTCACGAGGTTTCTCCAGCAAAACAAAAAGCCTGGAGCAATACACTATTTTTGCGTCACGTAAGAGATCGTCATGCCGAACAGACGTGATTTCTCAGCAGCTTTTAATTTCTCGCCCAAGCTCCACCGCCTGCTCAAACTTCGCGCGACTACTTCAATACGATCAAAATCTGAAGCACTACGCGTAGCACCAGCCATATGCCTAGCTCGTAAAAAGATGTTCGATAGGACTGAGATCCGGAGCTCAGTGTATTGCAACTTTGTGTGGATTTCTCCTTGAGACTGGAAGACGGAAAATGAAAACAATAAATGGATCGAAGAAGAATCGGATTAAAGGAGTTTTATTAATGGGTGGCAGTCTTTTTCTTGGCAATCCACTCAGTATCCGGGCACAGCAGATAACGGAAGCTACCTCGTTGAATCAACTCATGATAAAACTCGAGGAGCGAGATCAGGTGATTGCAGATCTTCAGCGACGTATCCAGCAACTCGAACAACGTGTAGGCGAGGCGCAGAGTGATGAATCTGCAGGGGCTGCTCAATCCCCCCCAACGCCATCAACCAAAGCTGTTGCCAACAAACCTGTTCAGCAGACGCCAGCTAATGAAGTTGCAACGAAAACGCCGCCCGTTGAAACACCACCCGCTGCCGTAGCGCAAAGCAAAACAGGTCCTGGTAATTTTGAGGTAGATGAGGAGGCAGCAGAAAGAGCGCTTGAACGTACACTGGTTCAGACAGGCGCCTTACTGTTACCCTTCGGATTAGCAGAAATTCAACCCTATGTAAGTTATGCTCATTTTGATAATGACCTGCCTGTCTTGCTCAGGGATCATGCGGGTAACATAGCTGCTGTTACCAATACTCAAAGACGCCGTAACGATATCGAAGCAGGTGTTTTTTCCAGGATCGGCCTGCCTTTCGGGACGCAGGCAGAACTTAGCATACCCGCCAGGGTGATCAATCAATCCAATGTTGTAGGAATTATCAATCAAGAAACGGCAAATACCACCCCCATGCTGGGCGATATCCGTGTCGGTCTTGCCAAGACTTTGCTGCGGGAAAGCGCCTGGTTGCCCGATATCGTTGGCCGGATAACCTGGGATACGGATACAGGCAAACAACAAACGCTCAATACTGCTTCAACTGGCGGCCTGATTGCGGGTTCCAGTGGCCTGGCTACAGCTACCAGCTTCAACGAGTTGATCTTTTCAGCAACTGCACTCAAGCGTCAGGACCCGTTGGCTTTTACGGGCTCAGTGAGTTACAGGAAAACTTTTAAAAAGGATGGTATCGAGCCGGGCGACGTGTATAGCTTGACATTGGGCGCAACGCTTGCTGCAAGTCCTCAAACTTCATTAAGTATCGGTATTCAGCAAAGTTTTATAGGTAATACAAGGATATTTGATAACTCGATTCCTGGGACAGATGTAATCAGCAGTGTATTTACACTCGGTGCTTCTTCCATTATTGGCAGGCGCCTATTTTTCTCTACGATAGCTGGCATTGGTCTAACAAAACAAGCTCCTGATTATTTTATCAATATAGCAATTCCGCTCAGATTCGACATACCATTTAAACAGAAGAGAAGCTGATTTATTCGCACTTGTTTCAGTGTTACGAGTATGGAGTCAGCAGTTTCGCCATGATGTTCACATACCACTAACACAGAAGGCGAATAAGTCATCGGGCTTGGCAGGTCGAAACCTACAACCAGGACGTGCACTATCCTACGGAGGCCGCGCGCCTTGCAGACCCATGTGTTTTATAAGTCGCTCGACCATGCCGCTGCACTGCTCCTCTTTGCCACTGAAGTGACCTCAGACTTTGTCAGCGCCTCAGACTTGTAATTTAGCCTGCCAAACCGCCCCATCTTTAACATCAGAAGTCATCACGCATGGCGCGAACAGAACGTAATGCGGGATTTCTCTGCTGGGCAGCATAACGTCGATAGCCGGATGGGACGATCGGCAACACTTGCAGATCGCCTCGACGCCTTAGGTGTGGGGGGTTTAGGTGCTCGTCGATGAACCTCTCAGGACTTGAATCTAAAGGAGTAGCAAGAAGCATTAGCCCATCCCAGTACTCCTTTTAGCGTATCCATATTAATCTTAAGTTGAATGAACGATTTACGGATTGCTGGTATTGCGCAATAGAGCCATAGTTGTCTCAACCGGCTAAACCAAAACTCGGGTACTCTCGATTATCGGCCGGTTTCGAGGGAGGTGCCCTTTAGTAACATTTACTTCAGGAGAAAACAATGAAAGCAAAAATGATGTCTTTATTTGCTGGTGTAGCTTTACTTGCCGGTGTAGGCATTGCTAATGCAGAAGAACGCCTGACCGCCGCCTCGATGGATGGAGTTACGGCTGGTACGTATGTTCCCAATTTTACTTTCGTTAAGTATGTTGACACCAACGTAACCAGCTATCTTAACCAGTACAAGGATGTTGATTCTAAAGTGTACGTCGATGGGAAGCTCGCGGATGGAGAGGCATATGCTACCTGCTCCGCTTATAGCTGCTTGACCGAAACGCTCACCGTTACCAATACAGGTTCTTACGGTCCGACGAGTTCCTATAGCCAGAGCCTCTCCGCTACCAACTAAGAGAGGGGGAGAAAAATCAACCTGCCTTTTGCTACAGAACGACTTTGATGAAACAACAGCTGTAACTCAAGGCCGGCTGAGGAAGCTTCCAGAGCCCCATGTCGCTTGGCATGGGGCTTTCTTCATTTCGCCGGTCCGGGGGTGAAAGCGGAATTGGTGGATTGGTTGAAGCTCGGGGTGGTGGCAGTCAGTAAAGAATTAGAACACTTGATGGATTGCCCTGGTTACAGGGAGGAGAAACTCGGCGATGCGCTTCAAGGGTACTGCAACCGGCTAAGCCTGCGTTGACTGTTATAAGCGATGGATGGAAAGCGTCTTTTGCGCCTTCCATTGCTTCGGATGGGCAATTCTATTAGATGCGAATACCAGCTATTGATACGAGTACTCGTATAGCAGGCGATATTGGCAGTCAGATGAATTATGTAAGCTGACAGATATGCACTTCGCATCTCCTCTTTTGCTACTCTCACTAATCCCAACCCTTCCACAAACCAACTGCAATCAACATTCAGCTTTCCCCTCGGTTATTTGAGATCCAAGGAAAGCTGCGTGAGTGCGATTGGTCGCCTTAAGCTTCGTCATAATTTTCCGCATATGAACCTTCACGGTGCTCTCCTGCATCCCGAGTTCGTAAGCAATGATTTTATTTGACTTGCCCTGCCGCACAAGCTCGAACACCTCCAATTCTCGCGACGTAAGAGTCTGCAAGATGGATAGATCAATCTTGGCCCCATTCGGGCGCTCCTCCTCCCCAAGCGGGTATTCCTCCTCCCTGAACATTGTCGTTTTCTCAGTGATCTCCAAAAGAGCGCTATGTGGAATAAACGCGCCGCCTGCCATGACAAGTCGAAGTGACTGGATCACTGTGGACGGGTTGAACACCGATGGGATGTAGCCGCGGGCTCCAATCCGGACGGCCTGCAGAATATCCTCGAGCTCTTCGTGATCGGAAAGGAATACCAGGGGCAAGTTGGAAAATTCAAGCTTCAGCCGTAGAATCCCGTTAAAAATATGATTCTCACTGATACGTGCTGAACCAAGATTAAAGATGATCATTTCCACTTTGCCGTGACGCTCCAGATAATTGGTCATGAACTCATCAATGTCCGAATAAGGCCAGATAACAAAATCATCCGAAAGTGTTGTCAGCAGATGTGAGATGGATATCCGTGTCAGCGGTCGTGAATCAATCAGTGCAAATCTGGTCTTATTGAGATCTTCTTCCATCTATCCCTCAGCGCGCTATCTTTCTGATTGGCAAGGTTGTCTCCTTGGCTATGGAGCATTTGTCGCAGCCAGGGGCGAAGTAAAATATTTGTAGTAGCAGGGGCAGAGAGAGCTTTTTCCACATCTCTTCTCAAACCCTCTTTTCAGTTTCCATCCTTTCTTCCAATCCTTTGTGCTTCGCAGGTCATCACCTGGGCGCTCTTGAATACTGAACTATGACTATCCTATTCGAGATTACACCTTAAATTCTTTTCATCTTCATATTCCTTTTTGCAATAAGCATGCCCGAGTCCTTTTTATAAAGATACTTAAAATCATTATGTTACAGATCAGGCATTTCCAATAGGGGGGAACTTCCGTCACACGAAAAGAGCCGGAACCGGTCCTTTTAATGACCTTTCAGGAAATTTCCTCTTTATAGTCAAAGTGTTGTGTAGGTGGGTAAAGAATTACGCAACCTGGGTCGAATTCGACCCAGGTTGCGTAATTGAAAGGACTTTTTAATGCTCCAGCTTTGGCAGCGTGGCAGCAGGCAGTAGCGCCACCGTCCGCTTTGCCCGCGGTATTTGACTTAAACAAAATAGTCCCCATGAAAACGGGGCGAAATTCAACACATTCCCTGGCTCTTCGGGACATCACGTTGTCGATTGGCACCTTTTCCATCGAAAGTGATAGTTCATATACAACCAAAAGAGTATCTTCAAAACGAAGACGATGCATTAATATCGACGGTACTCTATTCAATCTTGCATGAAAGGGGGCAATGGCAAAGTGGAAGAAATTTCCAGCGCATTGAGCATTGAGAAGAAAGAGTAGTGTTACCTACTTTAACCCTACATTTTAAGGAGGAGAAAAGTGATGAGAATAATTTCTCTCGTTTGTTCAGCCTTTGCCTTTGCTGCGATGACTTCCGTCGCTCAGGCTGAACCGACAGCCCCATGGGCTGCAGAACCACTGAGACTGACGGAGACACAGATGGATGTTGTCAGCGCGGGCACCACCGCCGTGACGACGGAGGCTTCGGCCACTGCAGAAGGCTCGAATACACACACTTATACCAGCACCTCAACAACCGTTATCGGCACGCCTTTAAACATTGTCAGTGCAGGGTTAGGTTCCGCGAAGGCATACGCCTGCTGCGGCTCGAGCACCAATACTAATGTTGAGACTGGGTACTATTCTGATGCGGACATAGTGATCGCAAATAGCATCGTTAATGATGTCAGCAATCCGGCGTCTTCTTCCTCAAATGGAGTTATAACGGTTATCGCGGTCGACGTTCCATTGCTGTAGTAAACCCATAAGTACGAAAACATACGCCTTCATATTTCATCGGAGAAGGGGTTTTCCTTCCCGGAAAAATGCTCGACCGGCAGCAGGTGGAAATCGAAGTGGGCATGCGGGCTGGGGACATACCGAATCGATGCGGTATGTCCCCAGCCAGCTATGCCAGGAGGGGAAATGGGGGGATGTGCTGATACGCCCGGATGATATCGGGCATAATGATGCCAGTCCCGTACAAGCCAAGGTTATGCAAAGGACTTAAACCGGGTTGGTCATGTTGACTGATTCATTGCATATCACGCCACTTTAGGCGTTGCCAGAACTTCAGATCTGGTCTTTGGAGTCTGATCCGATCCTGGCGTTATTCTCGTAGTTTCGCTCGGGCGGTGTTTCCGCTGAGGTGGAATAACCGTGCTGCGCAAGTTCCGATGCCATTTTCTGATGAAAGGCAGCCTGCTTTAAAGTTTCTTCCGCGGCCCGTTCGTATTTATGCAATAAAGCCGAAGTATACGATTGCTTATCTTGCGCCTGTCTGCCATAAAGATAGCTTTTCTCTTCGTAATGCTGGAGTAGTTTCTTTTGATCTTCTACTTTTATCAGCATTTCTTTTGCAGCATTTCGATATTGCTTAGCCAACTTATCGTGGTCGGTATAGGTTCTCGCATTCTTTACAGCCTTGTGAATATCATCATTCTGCGCTTCGAGAGGACTCATTTGCGCGCAGGAAGTCAATAGAGCAATCGCGGACAAGATCGCAACAAATGTTCCTGATTTTGTTTTCATGATAGTAATGAACCCAAATAGAATGAAAGCAGCTTCATCCTAACTCAGTCCATGCTATTGAGTATATTGGGGAAACCCTGGTTTTTTACTAAGGGAAACCCTTATGCAGGTTTATATGGCAGAAGTCCGGAAAGCATGCTGACAACCTGAATAAAACACCGGTCATGCCTGCTATTGCGCTTCGTTCAAGTGGGTGGCATAACGTATCAAATCGGCGCCGTCTTTCAAGTTCAATTTGGTACGGATGTTGAAGCGGTGCGTTTCGATAGTTTTAATACTACGGTTAAGCAACCTGGCAATTTCCTGACTGCTATATCCGGATCCAATCAAATGCAGTACCTCAAACTCACTGGGGGTCAGACTGCTAATCAAAGGCTCAACCTCCGAATTTCCGGCTGCGACCCGATTCAACAGCTTGGCATGCATTGGCTTGCTCAAATAAATGTTTCCTTTTAATACCTCATGGATAGCGGTTACCAGCACTTCACCCGGCTCCTGCTTCATCACGTAGCCACGCGCGCCGGCCCGCAAAGCGCGCTCCGCATACACGCCTTCATCGTGCATGGAGACGACGAGTATGGGTAGTGCGGGGATCAGGAGGTGTATGCTTTTTATGACCTCAAAACCGGAGAGGGTCTTGAGAGACACATCCATTAAAACGATATCGGCATGATGTCCCGCTTTGAGTATGGCCAGCGCTTCGTCGCCGTCACCGGCCTCTGCAAATACCTCCATATCTGGCTCAAGATTGATAAGCATCGCCATGCCGTGCCGCAACATGGCATGGTCGTCCACCAGCATTACCTGTGCTTTCAAAGCTGGCATACCGGGAAACTCCTACATCATTCGCATTTCGAGCCGCACTTCCACTCCGCCTTCGGGGTGCGACACGAATTTCAGTGTCGCGCCAAGCTGCCTGGCGCGATATTGCATGATTTTAATGCCCATTCCTGGCGTCACCCCATGTTTTGTATTAAGGCCGGCAAAGCCGCTGCCATCATCGCGTATCGCCAGGCGCAGCATTTCTTCCTCGGAACCCAACGAAATTGTCACATGTTGTGCGCCGCCATGGCGTATTGCGTTATTGGTAGCCTCCTGGGCAATCCGGTAAATATTAAGCGCAAGATCCTTATCCTTGATAACGACTTCCTTTTTGCATATAAAATCACAGGTAATCTTATAAGTGATTGCGATTCTTGATGCAAATGCCCGCAGCGCGGCCATCAAGCCATTGGTCTCCAGTTCAAATGGAAGCAGCCCCTGCGCAAGCTGCTTGCATTGCATCACAGCGACCTGCGCTTGAGCCGCGATGGAAGCAGCGAGCGTTGCCGCCTCCATACTCCCCGATGAGAACATTTTTTTCTGCAGCGCCTTGGCCTGATAACCAATCGCCGCAATCTGTTGCCCGAGATTGTCGTGCAAATCCTGGCCGATCGAACGCTGGTTTTCTTCCGCGATGGAAACCAGTGTCTGTTCGAGATGTTTGCGCTCAAGCCATCTCTCCAGATCACTCGCAACCGCGTCGATAAGCCGCTGCTCTTCCGGCACCAGGAATGGTTTGTCTTCAGGATAGAAGACACGCAACTGACCGCAGGAATTGTTGTTGGCGCTAATCTTCGATTTCAGCTCGTGCGTAAGACCCTGACCGTGATTCTCGGAAGTGAAGCGCCTGCCATCGAGCTCAATCATGGCGGTAGCAATTTCCGGAAATTGCATCGCGGGTATCAGGTGCTCAAAAATCTGCTGGCAGACATTATCCAGCGATAATTCCACTCCCATGCCATGGCGAATCTCGTAGAGACAAGTGATTTCTTTCAGACGCTCACCCAACGCCTCATCGATCTGTTTGCGCTCAAACCACCTCCCCAGATCAGTCGCGATCGCATCGATGAGCCGCTGTTCTTCCGGCACCAGAAATGGTTTATCTTCCGGATAGAAGACGCGCAACTGGCCGCAGGGACTGGTGTTGACGTTAATCGTCGCTTGCAGCTCGTGCGTAAGGCCCTCTTCGTGCTTCCCGGAAGTGAAGCGCCTGCCATCGAGCTCAATCATGGCAGTAGCAATTTCCGGAAATTGCATCGCGGGTATCAAATGCTTGAAAATCTGCCGGCAAACATTATCCACTGATAATTCCGGCCCCATGCCACGGCGAATTTCGTAGAGACAGGTGATTTCTTTCAGACGCTCCCGCAGCGCCTTACTTGCGTCAGCATGCTCATCCATAAGGGGATGGGCAGAGCTGGCGTGCCTTTTATCCTGGCTGGTCATTGAAGGCTTTCATAATTCGATCGATTCAGTCTCCCACCTCGGCCGTTCTATGACATGAATTTGAATATTTCGCCTAGTTTATTCTTCTGTACAGTCCTCAGGCAAAGGATATTGAAGAAAGCAGAAGGCTTTACAAAACATAAAAGAAGAAATCGCACGAGAGTTCCTCACCGCTATAAATTCGAGGCTCGCGCTGCCCGAATCTCTTCCGCCAGCTGCAACACTGACATTGCATAATTTACGCTGCGGTTGTAGCGGGTAATGACATGGAAATTATTGAAAGCCAGCCAGTACTCTTTTCCATTCTTCATCTCGAGTTCCACAAGCGTGGCCCGCCGGCCACCGGGAGCATGCCAGCGCGGCGCCACACCCCATTGTCCAATCTCCGACACTGTGTAGCGCGGGGGGTGTCCCGAATATAAAACTTCCCGGTAATCTTCGCCATTCACCACCGCGGGAAGCACTATAGGTTGGTCTGCTTCCCATCCGTAGCTCTTCAGGTAATTGGCAACGCTCCCGATTGCATCCGCCGCACTGCCGGATAAATCGATCTTGCCGTCATTATTGAAATCCACCGCGTACCGCCGGTAACTGCTGGGCATGAATTGCGGAATCCCTATTGCCCCTGCATAAGAACCCCTGATGTTCAGGAGGTCAGCCTGCTGGTTTCGTCCCATCAGGAGATATTGCTCCAGCTCGCCGCGAAAGAAAGCCGCGCGCCGGGGATAGTTGAATGCAAGCGTAGTCAGGGCGTCGAGTATCCGGTGCTTGCCGTTTTGTGTCCCATAAAAAGTCTCGACACCGATTACGGCTGCGATGATCTCCTCAGGAATCCCGAAGTCCCTGCGGGCACGCTCCAGGTCCGCGGCATTTGTGTTCCAGAAGGCTACACCCGCGGCAATACGCTTCGGGGTGACGAAGACAGGCCGGTATGCATACCACGGCCTTGCGGTAGCAGGCTGTGAAATGGCTTTGATGATTCCCTCCTGATACTGCGCCTGCCCAAGAATGTCCTCCAGTTCAGCCTGGACAAAGCCGTGTCTTTCGACCATTTCGCCGATGAAATTTTCGATTCCCTCTTTTGTCTCCTCTTCGATCTTCCCTTCAACCTGCCTTTCGATTCTCTCTTCAACCTTCCTTTCGATTCCTCCTTCGATCTCCGGGCGCGGCTCAGCAGCCGGAGGAGCTACCGTAGTTGCCACACATCCCGTCAGTGCAAAAAAACCGAATGCATATATCAGAAAGCGCATAAATTCACCTGCATATAAAAATCCAATGGTTTACTTCCTACTGGTCGTGTCGTAGGGGTTGTCGGGATAGCCAATAGTTCGGGACGTATCAGGAGTACCTCGGCAAATAAATGTACGGTTGGTTCTACTTTTCATCCTTCAAGTCTCGTCACCCCATTCCCGCCATCCCTTGAGCAGGGGAAAATACAGTCCTCGCCTTACCGGCTGTCCTTCCGCTGCCTGCATGAGTGCAGCGTAACGATCCAGCTGATTGCGATAGCGCTCCTGCTCGCGATCGAGAAAGCCCTCCACATCAGCGCCTTCATGGCTGCTTGTCTTGTAGTCAACGACCCATCGCTGACCCTCCGCATCGCGAAAAGTACGATCTATCACGAAATCCATGTATTGGCCCGCAATGTTACCGGTCATGCGCAACTCGCTGCGCGCTTCCTGCTGCGATTCCAGCAGCCAGCGCCCGCGTGGCTCGCTCACCGTGTGAGTAAGCGCTGCCATCACTCTTTTTACGGCATCATCAGAATCATCCTTACCCGTGCTGATCGCGCCACATTCAATCAACTGGCGCCGGAAGATATCCCGCAGTTCCGTGATTCGAGCGGCGTTCCAGTCAGCCAGCCCGTCCTCGGCAATGCGTTGCAGCCATTTGTGGACTATATTGCCGACAAGCCGGGCCGTCTCGCCAGCCCAGGAATATTCGACTTCCCCCCGGATGGGCAAAGGAGGCTGGCCTGCCTTCCACTGTAGGGCGCGCGGGGCGGGCGGAAGCTCCCAGCGGGATATCAGACGGCGAAGCGATTGGTCGATCAAGGGTTTATCTCTCGCCTCCTGCTCTTTATTGCCGCCGCATGACGGAGGGTCCGAAAAAGCCGCTTTTGCTGCAGCCTCCCTATAAAAGGATTCGACCGCAGGCCAGATTTTGCTCAGCAAAGTCTTCGCTGGTGGAGGTTTGAGTTCAACTCCGCCTTCATTGCTGCTGATAACGCCAGTACTGCCAAGAAGATGCAGGCGCTTTCTGGCGCGTGTTGCAGCTACGTAGAGCAGTCGTCCATCCTCCAGGCATTCCTTCTCGTTATCGAGCTTTTCCATCCACGCATAGATCGGATCGCTCTGGGAACCGGTTTCCTGGATAGGCGCGAGCAACAGATCATTACCCCCGCTGCTCTCCCCTTCCTCTTCAGCTTCCGTTTCTGGCCATTCATCGCGCAAATGCTCCATCCACATGAACAGCTTCTTGTCATCGCTACGCGACGAGCGGCCGAGGCCGGGTACAATCACGCAGTCGAACTCCAGTCCCTTGGCCTTGTGGATGGTCATGATTTGCAGGGTATCGTCCGCTTTCGCATCGGGCAGGGCGGAAAGGCCCGTCAATCCTTCTTCCAATGCCGCGAGACTGCGAATGCTTCCTGCTTCTTCATGCGACTCAAGATAATCAAGGTAGGCTGAAGCGTCTTCCAGTCCTGTCTCATCTTCCAGGCACGCCGGACCGCCCAGCGCTAGCCAGGCAGCTTCAACCGTTGCCCGCAGGGACTGCCGGTTCCGATTGGCCATGCAGACCTTCAATACATCGCGCAGCCGCAGCAGCCGTTCATAGGCATCAGCCGAGACAGAGGCGATACGATTTTCATCCTGAAGCCACTCCCATGCGGTGCCGGGGCCGATTCCGGCGTTTTCCTCTCTCTCTTGCGCAATGTCGGAGACACTCGCCTCGTCAGATTGACGAGGAGCAGCCGATACAAGAGCGTGGAGGTCTGCCAGCGTAAGGCCGCACCACGGAGCTCTCAACAGCGCAAGCCATGCCAGTCGGTCCGCCGGGTGCATCAGCGCACGGGTGAGGACCAATAGATCCTGCACTACCGGCTGCCGGCCCAGCCCTTCGATTTCGATCGCGCGGAAACGTAATCCGGCTTTTTTGAGCCGAGGCAGGATTTCCGCCAGATGGCTGCGATTTCGAACCAGAATGGCAGTCGTAGAGCAATCCTCATCACGCTGCACGCGCGTGACAATCTCCACCACTTTCGCTCCCTCGGCTCCATGATCATCGTTGAAGAATGGATGCACACTGACAGCAGCATCCGGCAATGCGGTGCGCACGGCAACCGAGGGCGAGTAGCGTACCGAACCCGTTGAAATATTCTCGCGCTGCGGCATGACAATTGCGAACGTCGCGTTGACCCAGTCCACGATACCGCGCTGCGACCGGAAATTGGCGGAGAGCGAAACCGGACTGAGTGTCACGTTTCCAAATCCGGTAGCGCGAGCACGCAGGAACAGCCCGACTTCAGCCTGGCGGAAGCGATAGATGGACTGCATCGGGTCGCCCACCACGAACATACTGCGTCCGTCTCCCGGCTCCCATCCTGTCGTCAGTTTTGTAACCAGATCATACTGGCTGATCGAAGTATCCTGAAACTCATCTATCAATAAATGCCGAATGCGATGATCGAGCGCGAGCGCAAGATCTGTCGGCGCCTCGGGATCACCCAGGGCGCGCAATGCTGCCTGCGCCACTTCGCTAAAATCCACCTTATCATGCCGCTGAAATGCGAGCTTCAGCTGTGCAACAGCATAGGGCAGCAGCCGGATAATCGAGCCGAGTATTTTCCACTGTCCCTCGGTGTAAGCAGGTGGCGGCAGCAGGCGAATGTCGCGCAGCGACTGGCGAAGCGAATCATCATCATTTGCGGCCAACCGGGAAATCAGCTGTAATGCCCGGTCTTTCCAGGATTTTGCAATCTCTTTTTCAGCTTTGGCACCAAGTGCGCCGGGTGGAAAACCTTCCCTGACGGTATGCTGCTTGCGCCAGTCCCCTCCTTTGGTGAGGAGCAGTTCTGAAATGGCGCACCAGCAGGAAACATCCTGCTCCTCACAACCCGGCAGGGTGTCGAGCGCACTGAGCCGTTCGTATTCAACTGACACGCCCCCGGCGCTCGCCAGGTTGCTGCCGGCATATCTTGTCAGCGCGACCAATTCGTCCTGCATGGCAAGAGGATGGGATGTCCACAATGCATGCAAGCGCCGCAATGCCTGCCGGCGAGCGTTCTTTAATACCGCTTCCAGCTCATGCCGTTCTCTGACATGAATATGCCGCAACCAGTGGTCCCGGAGGGCCAACATTTCTACCAGAAGTTTTTCTATACGGCCGATATCGTTATCGAGATGCTCCAGCAAGCACTCAACATCACTGGCAATCGCATCGCCCTCATCGAGCAGATCAAGGGTGGCGCGTGCCGCCTCGAGATATAGATCGAATGCATCATCCACCGTTTCCGGCTGCCCCCCGAACCCGGAGAGCACTGGCATCTGGCGTGTAAGGGATGCACACAGCGAATCGAATGTTTGAATGCGCAGCCGGGCAGGATGATCAGCAAGGTGCCACCGCGCCTCCGCATCCCGCTGCAGCACCGCATGAGCCAGTGTCTGGGTCATTTTTTCATGTTCGCTTTCCTGCCCGGCTTCCTGAGCTCCGGATGAATGAGTCGCCTTCTGGGCGGAGGCCAGTGCGGCCACCAGCCGCTGGCGCATCTCGGCAGCCGCTTTGCGCGTGAACGTGATCGCCACCACCTCCTCGGGTTCTTCGACGCAAGCCAGCAGTTTGAGATAGCGTTGAATCAGAAGCCCGGTTTTACCGGACCCGGCCGGGGCTTGCATAATGAATGAGCACGCAGGATCGAGAGCTTGGCGCCGTTCCGCCTCATCCGGCGGAACACTCGATGCATTCTGCTGCAGCGAGAGCGCATTACTCATTCTTCCTCCCCTTGCTCGGTGAAATCCATGGCTGCGCGCTCGTAAATACGGCACAAGGGACGAACATCGCATGTGCGGCAGGTCTGTGGATATTTTTTAGGGTCGACTTGTGAATGACCGCTGGAAAAATCGGCAGCGACGCTTGTAAGAGCATCAAACCACGCTGCGACGAGTGCTTCCCAGGAGCCATATCGATCGATGTGGCGTGATTCCGCAAACCCCTTTACGCCCGGCAAAAGATCGGTGTCGCGCGCAAGCGCGGTATATCGCATCTCCCCGGTTCTGACTTGTGCAAAGGCAATGGCGGCAGCGTCCGCCTCAGCGGCCACAAGATAGAGCGGCAGTTGAGGCTCGTCCGGGCGCTCGCCCAGCATCGCGTTCACGGAGGGTGCCCGTGTTTTGTAGTCGATGACAATCCGGCGACCGTCGGCGAGCTCATCCACGCGGTCCAGCCGGGTGCTCAAGGCGAGTCCAGCGATTTCGATGCTCCTTCTGGCCTCGGTGGAAACTACAGTGAAATCACTTCGCTTCCTCTCTTCCTCGAGCCATTCCCGGGCCAATCTTGTCAGCCGCCGCTGCTCTATCCGGACAAGACGTTCTGACAAGGTGTACGGATGCCTGACACTCATGCGTGCAATGACCTCTCCCGCGGCGCTGGTCAGCAGCGTTTTCAACTCCTCCTCAGCCAAGGCGTCCAGCGTGCTTTTGTCCCTGATCCGCCCCCATACCTGGGCAAGCATCTCGTGAACCAGCGTGCCGCGCTCTGCCGCATCCAGTCCAGAATGAGGCGTCTTCAATCCTTCCGCGTAAAGACGATGTAGCGCCAACGCGCGGAATGGACAGGCGGCCTGGTCTTTTATCACCGCCACGCCGCCGCGGGCCCTGCCATCTCCTCCTTTGCCATGGACTATCCTGGGCGCCGGATCATCCTTTATTCGCTCAAGGCGGCGCTCCTGATGGATCAGATCGCGATGTTTCACATAATCGCGAAGCAGGTTCGGAAGCTCGATGTCGCTGGCAGCAATATGTGCGATCAACGGGCTTGGCGCCAGCTCGCGCGTATCGCTGCTCCCGCTATGCCGGGCGTGGCTCAGAATAACTTCCTGGGATGCGGCCAGCCATCCATCGGTAAAGCGGGACGCAAGTTCGAGAGTGGTTGCCGGCGAACTCAGGGGCAGCCTTTCAGCGCGCTGCAGTTCGATCGGCAGGAACGGATTCGGGTGCGGTTGCAGCGGCCAGGCCTCATCCGACAATCCCATTACCCAGAGATGATCGAACATCATTCCGGCAGCTTCAAAGACGCCGAGTATCTGGATGGGAACATCCGGCGTCTCTGGCTGAAACAAGGTATCAGCAGCCATCCCGCGCAGATGTGAGACAGCCTGGCGATAGCTCATGCCGGTCGTAACGTTATCAAGAAGGGCAAAGCCCGATAGGACGTTCTGCCATTTTTTGAGCGTCTGGTACTCTGAAGAGTCAGGAGTTCTTTCACCCGGAAATCCGACAAGCCGCAGGATATCGGAAATTGCTCTCGCCAGTGAGGAAGGACGCTGCTTGTCCGTCGACATTTTTTTGCAGAACTTTTCGCAGGCCGACAACAGCCCCGCCAGGACTGGACAGTTTGCGTTGTTTTCACGCTTTACCAGTCCAAGCAGGCGGTCGAGTGTGATCACAGGCTCGACATGCTTGCGCAGTCTTGCATCAAGCTGCGCACGAGGAAGCATTTCGGCTTCCGCCCCGGCCAGGAAGGGGGATCGTAACAAGAGGCTTGCACGCTCGAACTCGATTTCTCCCTGGATGAGCTCAAGCACAAGGAATACAGCATGTACCAGCGGATACGAACTCAGTGCAACACCTAGGGATATGTTGAATGGCATGTGCCGCGGTGTGCCGGGAAGGGCTTGACGGACATCCGGTTCCATCACGGAGTTGAAAATCCGTACGAGGCTGCTCCGATACTCCGAAAGCTGTGGAACCACTATGCCGATGCGAGCGGTGCTATCCCTCTCGATTCGGGCCCGCGCCCACACTGCGGCGCCATAAATCTCATCATTGCTGACGTCGCATTCCACTCGATGCACAGTCCGATTTGCGAAGTACGGCATTTCGAAACGCTGCACAGGCGGCGGAGTGGTTCCTCTCACCTCATCGACCTCACAACCCGCTTCCTCAAGCTTTGCCAGCAGCGCAGTCCACTGCGGCGTGACGCTGTCGAAACCATAACAAATCAGGCGTTGCGGTATTGCGATGCCAGGGGAGCCGCACAAGCCGGTTACAAGCGTGCAAAGACGTGCATGGTCGATCTGGCGAGCCTTGCGGGTGACATTTTCATAGCGGCGCGACCAGGCGCTGAATGCCCTGCAATCCTCGTTCAGCACGAATTTCCCGAGCCGGGGGATCAACCGCCACTCATGGGCAAGCACCCATGCCTCTCGGGCCAACCGTGCGGTTTCTGCCACGGAGAGCAAGACGGGAGCACCCGCCGATCGGGCGACAGCCTCCTCCCACAAGAGCTGCTCCTGTGCAGAGGTAAGCAGCTGGGGTAGATGAGGCGCATGAGTGGAATAAAGCGCATCTTCGTAGATGCGCTCGATAAATGCGGAAACTGGCAGAATGTCGGCTGAAGCCCAGGCAGAAATTCCTTGCGCTGCCTGGATTCGATCGAACTCGCGCCTGAGGGTGAGGGCGAGCCGGGTGTTGGGAGTCACAACCGTATCGCCGGCTTTCAATCCGGCGATACGGCTTACAACAACTTCGGGGAAAGGAATTTTTAGAGAATGAGGAATGGCAGGCATGCCGCGGCAAGCTACCGCTATTGAATCAGCGTTCCAGCTTTTCCAGCTTTTCCGTCACTTTTGCCCAATCGTCGGCATCAGGCAGCGCATCCTTTTTCTCGATGATAGGTTTCCAGGATTTGGATAATTCAGCATTGAGTGCGATGAAATGTTGCTGAGTTCCCGGTACATCGTCCTCAGAGTAAATAGCCTCTACCGGACACTCAGCCACACACAAAGTGCAGTCGATGCACTCGTCAGGATCAATCACCAGAAAATTGGGCCCCTCCCGAAAGCAATCCACTGGACACACGTCCACGCAATCCGTGTATTTGCATTTGATACAACTTTCAGTTACTACATAAGTCATGACAGATCCTTGCTGAGCTCTTGGAGAATCCGCAATTTTACCAGAAATTTTATGAACATCACTATAGCCCCATGACTCCGAACCATACTGCAATCATGGGTTTAAGACCCTGTGGCGTCACCTGCTCTGTCACTGGGCTGTGTCGGACTCGGGAGAGTCTGCGGTTCGATCAAGCGGGTGAGCGCGAATATGTCGGAGCGCACTTTGTCCAAGTGGCGACGGGTACATGGCTTGCCCCAGTTTGCTTTACAGCAGGAATAGAAACAAGGAATAAAAGCAGGGCTTAGGGAGCCGCTGAACAAATCCTCTGCAGAGCGCGGTGCTGTCAAAATCGGGATGATCACGAGGCGCGCGACGAAGGTCGTAGCTTGGACTACGATACCAAGAAGCGCAACGAAGTGAGCGCCCGATTTTGCTGCAACCCGGATGGGATGGGGCTTTGCTGGCCATCTGCTTTGTCAGGCCCCTAGCGAAGGGGGCCAACCATTCGCGTCGTCGACTTTCGCGCATCTCATCCTGCAAAGCCACCGTCGCGCCTACGAGGGATTTGTTCAGCGGCTCCTTAGGAGGCACGCCGCATTGCACCACTCGTTTCATGCACCCCTCCCCCATGGCTGATGGGCTCAGTGACAGAGGCGGGTACAGGCAGTTTCAGCAGGACATAAAGATTGGCAAGATTGTCGCGAAATAACTGGTCGAAGCTCGATACCGCATAAGGCGGATTATAGTCCCCCAACCACCAGAACCAGTCGGAACTTTCACAGGATGCAAGCTGCCGCTCCGCTTTCTCTCTTTCGTCGGGAGTCAGGCGCCCGCTTTGCATGACAAGATCATAGCTTTGCTTGGCCGCGCTCAGCAGATCCCACGCACGGTTCTTGTCCCGATCCCCGATCCAGGTGGAGAAGGTTCCATACACCCAGCTGCCCGCCGTCAGAACCGGCAAGTGCGCTGCTTCCGTCTCTTTCTCGGCTGCGATATAGTCGCGATAGGTCGTAGAATGGATGGAAGAGTGGTTTTCAAGAATTTCATACAGATCATTGAGGAAATAATATCCATTGTAGGGATAGTATTCCCAGGCATTCTCACCGTCGAGAATCACGCTCACGACCGGTTTCTCTCCCGGCAATGCGCTACGCCCGATCTCCTCCAGAGATCGAACTAGATGTTCGGCAGCGTCCCGGCCAAACCACTTGGCATACTCGAAACCGATCATGTCCGACAATTTCTCGTCCCGGAAGAAGCAAATGACATCGCCTGCTTTTCCGTCAACCCGATATGGCCGGTAAAGAAAGCGACTCCTCTCCGGCAGAGGCTCGCCCGGATAGGAGTGATGCAGACTGTTTGCCAGCACCCCTTCGCCACTGGCAGACCACTTGCAACCTTTTTCACCCAGTATCTCAAGTAGCGGTGCTGATACGGCTCCTTCCGCAGGCCATACCCCCTCGGGTCTTGCGCCAAAGCGCACGGCATGGCTTTCAATGGCGGAAACCAGTTGGGATGCGACACGGCTTCGCCCTCCCGGATAAACTGGCTCGGCCGGCAGAGCCGAACCTGGCATGCTCTCGCGAGCGGATGAAAAATCGATCAGCAAGGGTGCGAGCGGATGGTAATGCGGTGTGGTGGAAAGCTCGATCTGCCCTGATTCCACCAGCTTGCGATAACGAGGAATCAACCTCTGCACAACCTCTCCAATCACATCGAGCAACTGCATCCGGTCTGCATAACTGAAACCCTTCGCCTGCGTCATCAACTGGATCACTACCTCACTGCTTCGCCGCACGCTTTCACCCGTCCAGGCCAGGTGATACCAGACCAGCAGATCAGCAAGATACTGGCCGGAAAGATAGGCCAGTTCCCCGTCCCCGTATTCCCTCAACATTTCATGGATGTCGTACAGGCGTTTGTATGCAGGATACGGCTGCATCATGGTCAGATGATTGCTGCGAAAACAGCTGTCGAAGGCATGTAACCGATCTTCCTGAGAAACGTCATCCAGACTGGGAGTGGCCAGCAATCGCAACAGCGGATCCCGGATCTCTCCGGAAGCAAACTGGGTGGCATAGTCCTCGAGCTGATCCAGCAGCACTGGTACGAAATTGACCACTGCCTTCATACGGGGGTGGGCCTCAAGGTGAGCGGCCATATCGCTGTAATCCTTGATCGCGTGCAGGTATACCCATGGCAGCATGAATTCCCCGGTCTCGTAATTGCGATAATCCGGCTGATGCATATGCCACAGCAAGACTAATTGTACTGGTTGCATATCTCGTACACCTGTTTAATCAACCTTATTCAGATCCGATCCGTTTCTATTATCTTACATAATGTATCTTTTGCCCCAGCATTTCGGGAGTGACAAGCGTAACACCCGTTTCCGTCACATAAAAACGCTTTCTGTCTTCCACCGGATCAAATCCCACCTCCAGACCGGGAGGAATGATGCAGTTCTTGTCGACCACTACCCGCCTCAACCGGGCGTTTCGACCTACATCCACGTTCGGCAATATCACCGAGTCTTCAAGGCTGCTGTAACTGCGCACCTGCACATTGGAAAACAGCAGCGAGCGGCGCACCGTTGCCCCGCTGATAATGCAGCCCCCGGAAACCATGGAATCCAGCGCCTGTCCCCGCCGGTCATCATTATCAAAGACAAATTTGGCTGGAGGCAGTTGCTCCTGGTGCGTCCAGATCGGCCAGTCCTGATCATACAGGTTCAGATCGGGCGTCACCTGAACCAGGTCGAGATTGGCCTCCCAATACGCATCGACTGTGCCCACGTCGCGCCAATACGGTACGCCAGAAACCATATTCACACAACTGTCCGAGAAGCGGTGGGTGAATACACGGCTCCGTGGAACAAGATGCGGGATCAGATCCTTGCCGAAATCATGCGACGAGTTTGGATCGTCGTGATCACGTATCAACTGATCGAAAAGAAATTCAGCGTTGAAAACGTATATTCCCATGCTGACAAGTGCATACCCCGGACGACCTGGCACCGCTGTGGGAACTGAAGGTTTTTCGTTGAAACCTGTCACCCTTCCGTCCTTGATTACACTCATGACTCCGAAAGCGCTCGCCTCCTCCAGAGGAAGATCAATACAGGCAATAGTCATCTCGGCCGATTTTGCAATGTGATCGGCCAGCAATTTGGCATAATCCATCTTGTAGACGTGATCGCCCCCCAGGATCAGTACATAGTCCGGATTATGACTTCGCAGGATGTCGATATTCTGATATACGGCATCCGCTGTTCCCTGGTACCAGCTTTCTTCAGTTCTCTGCTGTGCCGGCAACAGTTCGATGAATTCCTGAAACCGTCCGTCAAGAAATCCCCATCCTTGCTGGATATGGCTAATCAGGCTTTGCGCCTTGTATTGGGTTGCGACACCAATGCGGCGAATACCAGAATTCACGCAATTTGAAAGAGGAAAATCAATGATGCGGAATTTGCCGCCGAAAGGAACCGCGGGTTTTGCCCGCCAGTCGGTCAGCTGCCGCAGCCGGGTGCCGCGGCCACCAGCCAGTATCATTGCTATCGAATTACGTGTGATCTGGCTATAAGAGCGCAAGTCAGCCGGCAATTTCATTCAGATCTCCCTTGAATTGTCGCATGGACGACTCTTTTACCACTATATTATTGCAGTTGCAGCAGTTTTCTGCAGCTAAATTGAAGGAAGCGCAGACGCCTTGTTTGCGCCAGGCTGTTTCTTCCCCACCTGTTCCTCTTATGGCCCGCCCACCCAAGCCAAAGCCTGAGGTTGCCAAAGTCATTGCGGAACGGGCTAAAATAGCGAAACGAATTATTGTGGGGAGCGGACGGATTCCAGCATTGCCGGTTCGCTTGATAGTCCGATGGCACTAGGCCGTGCACGTATGGGCCGCGATTTTTTTAATAGCGTACCTGAGCCTGGATCACGGCTTTTCCGCACATCCTGATAGAGCAAGGATAACTATTAGCGTGAGGATTTTGAACATCTTCACTCCTAAAAAATATCCCTCTTTCCCTCTTTCCCCTTGGGAACAGGAACAATGTTCCTGTGTAGTGTGAATCATGCAGCAACCGATTAACCAGGCCAAATCAAGAGGAGAAATAAAGTGGCAGCAACCAGAAGCTACAAAATCATCTTCGCCAACAGGGGGTCGTTTGCAGTCAACGCGCTCGCCCTTGCATGTGAGGGCTCGTGGCGAGATGCGGTGCAGCACTACAACGGTAAGCATGATCTGGCGTTTATCGACGTAAAAGAAGAGAACGCGGCACACCTGGAAGAAATGCTGGAGCAGGACGACAACGTTCTCTCCTACTTATGTACTGATGATTAAAAAGAGATCATCCGTCGAAATCCGCGAAGCCGGACAATTGCCCCGCTGACGCAGCCCAGTTTGGGAAACTCCTGCAGGTCTCTGGCAAGGAGGCGCGGCGCGTGAAGCACGTCAATCACGAAACGAGCAAGACCATCCTCCATGCGGCTATCGCCGCTGGCATCGCCAGGATAACGATGGAGGACTTGACCCACATTCGCGCCAGAATCAAGGCGGGGAAAAGGGTGTGCGCGGCAGACTGCACCGCTGGCTTTCCGCCAATTGCAAACCTTTGTCGAGTACAAGGCCAGTGCGGCAGGAATTGCGATCGATACCTCAACCCCGCCTATACCAGCCGAACGTGTTCGGGGTGTGGCGGCATTGGCAAACTCGCCAGGCATCGTTTCGAGTGTTCGTGTGGTCTCCAGGCGCACGCCGACTTGAATGCAAGTCGAAACCTTGCCCGGATTGGCAGGACTGCTGTCTTGCCAAGGGCGATGTAAATACGCGTTATGCTGGAAATGTGGCTGGCAGTATCCATGTTTCACAATAAAGCCCCCACTTCAGTGGCGGGTTATTTACGTGGCTGTAAGAAAACCTTAGTAATTGACGAGATCGTTGGCGTATCCAGGCGATCCCGGCGAGCTCCCGTAAATCGGTCCTGTTCGTATGCAGTTCCGCCATCGCTATCCCAGGCTATCCCACGCTATAATCGATACATGCAACCACATCTTACAATACAGCGTTCCTCCATCAAGGGAGACCACCGGCTGCATGCCCTGCTGGCCGGGCGCCTGCACGATCCTTTCAGCTTCCTTGGCGCCCATGCGGAACATGAGCATTGGGTGGTGCGCGCCTTCCATCCTCATGCTGCAAGCCTCTGGATTGATACAGGCGGCGGTTTCGAAAGCATGACAAGAGTCCACCCTGCGGGAATTTTTGAATGGTGGGGGCTTATACCGCCGCCCCGGCCTTATCAGCTACGCATCGAAGAGGCTTCCTTCGAAGCACCAGCACGTGTGTACGATACTTATGACGCCTATGCGTTCCCTCCGCAAGTTTCGGAACATGACCTGTATCTGTTCAACGAAGGCCGCTTGCATCAGGCTTACAGGACGCTCGGCTCTCATGTGGTGGAAATGGAAGGGGTTGCAGGAGTTCGTTTTTCCGTCTGGGCGCCGAATGCGGAACGCGTCAGTGTGGTGGGAAGCTTTAACCGCTGGGATGGGCGTATCCACCCGATGACCTCCCATGGTCAGAGTGGAGTATGGGAATTGTTCATCCCCGGGGTGCCGACGGATTCATTTTATAAATATGAAATCCGGAATCGTGATACCGGCGCGATCCTTCTCAAAACGGATCCTTATGCGCGCCATTATGAAGTACGCCCCGGCACTGCCGCCCGTACCCCGCCCCACAGCAAGATGGCGTGGAACGACACGCAGTGGATGGCGCAGCGCGCAGGATGGGATTGGCTTGCCACTCCGCTCAATATCTATGAAATTCATGCTGGGTCATGGAAACGGCACGCGGATGGAAGTTTCTATTCATACCGGGAACTGGCCGCTCATGTGATCCCGTATGTGCGGGAAATGGGGTATACACATATCGAGTTGCTCCCCATTTCGGAGCACCCCCTGGATGAATCCTGGGGTTATCAAACGACAGGTTATTTTGCCGCAACCAGCCGCTACGGCACGTCGGATGATCTGAAATTTTTCATCAACGCCTGTCATCAGGAGGGAATCGGCGTAATCCTGGACTGGGTCCCCGCGCACTTCCCGCAGGATGCTTTCGCCCTGGCCCGATTCGATGGGAGTGCCCTATATGAACATGAGGATCCCCGCCTGGGCCTGCATCAGGACTGGGGCACGCACATTTTCAACTACGGGCGCAATGAGGTGAAATCGTTTCTCCTTTCCAGCGCCCACTACTGGCTATCGGAATTTCATCTTGACGGACTGCGTGTCGATGCTGTCGCTTCCATGCTCTATCTCGACTATTCGCGACTGCCGGACGAATGGCTGCCGAACAGATATGGTGGCAGGGAGAATCTGGAAGCCATCGATTTTCTTCGGGAACTGAATATCATGGTGCACCAGGAATTCCCGGGGGCGCTGACACTTGCCGAGGAATCCACTGCATGGCCGGGTGTATCCCGGCCGACTTACGTCGGCGGCCTGGGTTTTTCCATGAAGTGGAACATGGGCTGGATGAACGACACCCTAGTGTATATGCGCAATGATCCGGTCTACCGGCGTTTCCATCACGAGCAGTTGACGTTCGGCCAGTTGTACGCATACAGCGAAAACTTTGTGCTGCCGTTCTCCCATGATGAAGTCGTTCACGGCAAAGGTTCGCTCCTGGGCAAGATGCCGGGAGATGCATGGCAAAAATTCGCCAACCTGCGCCTGCTGTTTACCTATCAGATGACATATCCCGGGAAAAAACTCAATTTCATGGGGAATGAATTTGCCCAAGGGCGGGAGTGGAATTCATCACGCGAACTCGACTGGTATCAGTTGGCCGATGGTTGGCATCAGGGAGTAAAAATGGCAGTGCGCGACCTCAATCAACTGTACAGTGCCGTTGCCGCACTGCATCAACGTGATTTTGAGCCGGAAGGCTTTTCATGGGTGGATTGTCACGACGCGGACAACTCCGTGATTAGTTATCTGCGTTTTGCACGGAACGGTTCGTTTGCTCTGGTGGTACTCAATTTTACGCCGGTTCCACGCAGCCGTTACCGCATCAGTGTGCCCACGGCGGGGAGCTATCAGGAAATCTTCAACAGCGATTCTCGTTACTATGGAGGCAGCGATCTCGGTAACCTGGGAAGTATCCGCACAACGGCCCAACCTTCGATGGAACGGGCGGATTCAATTGTTATCACCCTGCCCCCGCTTGCCGGGCTCATTTTCGTTCATACTGATCTGCCTGCAACCACCACCGACGGATAAGGGAGCAGGTTGGTCCTCCGGATAAGTCCGTAGCCACAATAATGCCGCGGCAATAATCAAAACGCACTTCGGCATGCGAGCGCCACGTGGCGTTATGCCTATGCTCCTGCCCAGTTAACCCCGGCTCCCATATGATAATGAACAATAAACGGAAAAACTCATGACTCCTGCGCGATCACATCCGCACCTCGACGTTCTGTTCATCACGCCCGAGATTCACCCTCTTAACAAAACCGGGGGGCTGGGTGAGGTGAGCGCTGCCTTGCCCACGGCCTTGAGCGAGCTTGGAGCAGACGTGCGCATACTCATTCCGGGCTATCCCCAAGTGCTCAACGGATTGAAAAACAAGCAGAAGATAGCGGAGTTTGCCGCTCAATCCTCATTTCCGGCAGCAACGCTGCTGTCGGCAAAACTGCCATTCGGCACTTCTGGCAATGTTCCCCTGTTCATTATTGATTGCCCGGACCTCTACTGGCGTGACGGAGGCCCCTACACCGACGCCCAGGGACACAACTGGCCTGATAATGCGATACGCTTTGGTCTTCTCTCAAAAATTGGCGCCATTCTGGCAAGTGATGCCAGCCCTCTGGACTGGCATCCAAACGTTGTTCATTGCAATGACTGGCAAAGCGGCTTGGTACCTGCCTATCTCCATTTCCATGAGGGGACGAAGGCAGCGTCTCTGATGGTAATTCATAACCTCGCTTTTCAGGGGGTATTTTCCCCCGAGACTGTGTCTCAGCTGGGATTGCCTCAGACCAGCTTCCATCCCGAAGGGGTGGAATACTATGGAGGCATGTCTTTCCTCAAGGCTGGACTCTACTATTGCGACCACATCGTCACTGTAAGCCCGACTTATGCGAGGGAGATTCAGGTGCCGCCTCTCGGTTTTGGCATGGAAGGACTGCTCTCCCTGCGGCACGAACGCATCACGGGCATCGTGAACGGCATCTCCGATGAGTGGAATCCTCTCCATGATCCCCATCTCGAGCAAAACTATTCGATGGAGGATCTATCCGGCAAAGTCATCAACAAGACCGTGCTGCAACGGCAACTGGGGCTTACCGTCGATCCTGATGTTCCGCTGTTTGGCGCGGTGAGTCGCCTCACTTATCAGAAAGGCTATGATCTGCTTTTGCGGATCGTCACACAACTGATTGGCATACCGGGGCAACTCGCTATTTTAGGGAGTGGCGAAACGATGCTGGAGCAGGAGCTGATGCGGATGGCAAGAAATCATCCCGGAAAAATGGCGGTACGTATCGGTTTTGACGAAAAACTGGCGCATCTGATAGAGGCAGGGGTTGACAGCTTCCTGATGCCATCGAGGTTCGAACCTTGCGGCCTGAATCAGATGTACAGCCAGTGCTACGGCACTCCTCCCCTCGTCCATGGGACAGGCGGCCTGCTCGATACCGTCGTTGACTGCACGCCGGAGAGCCTGGCTGATGGAACCGCCACGGGTTTCGTATTTCATGAACTGACGCCCGAGGCCTTTCTGGACGCATTGGAGAGGACTGTTGCGGCGTATCGTGACAAATCGGTGTGGCGTCGTTTGATGCGAAACGGTATGGCGCAGGATTTCAGCTGGCGTGCCAGCGCAGCCGACTACCAGAAAATCTACCTGTCGCTGCTCAACCAGAAACGATAGGCGCCAACGCAAGCCCCAGGTCCGCAACGGACAGAGGCGGGTAGAGAAGACAAAGGCAGATGGAGGAAACCTACAGCCACACCATCATCCCCATTTCGAATGGATGGGTCAGCAAAGCATGATACGGATAAACCCGGATATAGTAGTCCAGCTTGCCGCACAAGTCGGGCGTATGATCCAGTTCGAACAGGTGCTCGGCCGATTCTTCCTCGATACCGCTGAACTCGAAGCGGACATGCTTGAACGAGCATAGCGTAGTCTTTTTCAATCGACGACAAATCATCAGTTCGACCACTACATCCTCCGGTTGGAGCCCGTTTAGCCTCACTGCGACACGAAAATCCACTGCCTCGCCGAAACTGATCTGGCCAGAGGGCGTAACCAGCCGCCGAATTCCAACGCCTGGCCACGCTTTTCTTACGAATGCTTTCCAGGCCGCTATCTTTCTTGCGTTGCTGAAGTCATCCGCCGCGTAAAGCGCACCCTGCTTTTTTGCCGGCAGGTAAAACTTTGTAGTGTATTCAGTCACCATGCGGGTGGCGTTGTAACGCGGCAGCAGCGACTTCATCGAATTCTTGGCCATCTTTACCCAGCCCGAAGAATAGCCCAGCTTATCGCGGTTATAGTAAAGGGGAGCCACATGGTCCTGCAGCGTTTCATAAAAATCCTTGCTTTCCTCCTTGTCGCGACGCACTACATCCATATTCTCGGGCCCCGGCTTGATAGCCCAGCCATTCTTTCCGTCATAGCCTTCCCCCCACCACCCATCAAGGACGCTCAGGTTGATTGTTCCGTTGATGCCTGCCTTCATGCCCGAGGTTCCGCTCGCCTCCAACGGATACACGGGACTGTTGATCCATACGTCCACACCGGCCACCAGACGGCGGGCAAGGCGGAGATCATAGTCTTCGACCAGGAAAATCTGGCCTTCGAATTCGGGCATTCGTGCAACTTCACTCACTCTCCGGATCAGATCCTGTCCAGGCACATCCGCAGGATGCGCTTTTCCGGCAAAGACGATCATCACCGGTCGTTCCTGGTGGAGCATGATTCTGCGCAGCCAATCGAGATCCTCGAATAGCAGGGTCGCGCGTTTATAGGTGGCAAAGCGCCGACCAAAGCCAAGTGTCAGAATGTTCGGGTTGATAGGATCGGTGAAGCGCAGAAGCCGGTCAATATGTGCTTCAGAACCATGATTGCGGGTATTCTGCGTGGTGAGGCGCGCGCGTATGCCATAGAACATCTGTGATTTCAGAGTTTGGCGGACACTCCAGAACAGATGATCAGGAATGGTGTCGATGCGCGACCAGTATTCCGTCTCGCACATGTTATTACGCCACTCGTATCCCAGGTAGCGGTCGAACAGGTCGGCCCATTCCTGTGCGAGAAACGTGGGAACATGCACCCCGTTCGTGATGTATGACATCGGATTTTCTTCCGGCTCGATCTGCGGCCACACCTCCTTGCAGATACGCGCAGAGACATTCCCGTGGATCTTGCTTACGCCATTCTGATAGCGTGAGGCGTGGATGGCGAGATCGGTCATGTTGAAATCGTCACTGCCCGGGACACGGCCAAGCCCGATAAAGTCCTCACGAGTAATATGGAGATCACGATAGAACGGCTCAAAATAGGCGTTGATCAAGTCATCACTGAAATGATCGTGCCCGGCGGGCACTGCGGTATGGGTTGTAAATACGGTGCTTGCAGCTACGGCTTCGAGTGCTGCGGGAAAATCCAGGCCCTGCTGCACATGGCCGCGAATGCGCTCCAGCATCATGAAAGCTGCGTGGCCTTCGTTGATGTGCCATACCGTCGGCTCGATACCCATTTCCCGTAGTGCGCGGATCCCGCCCACACCAAGTATGATTTCCTGCTCGATGCGCATCACTCTGTCGCCCCCATAGAGCTGATGCGTGATGTCGCGATCGCCCACCGAGTTTTCAGGCAGGTCCGTGTCCAGCAGATACAGGCTTACATGTCCTATTTTTGCCCGCCAGACCTTTACCGCTACCCGGCGTTGCAACAACTCCACTTCTATTCGTACTTCAGATCCATCCTGCCGCAGGACTGGCGCAACAGGCAAATCCGAAAAATCCGAATCAGCGTAAATGACCTGCTGGTTCCCCTGGTTATCGATCGTCTGGAAAAAATATCCCTGACGGTAGAGCAAGCCGATGCCGATCAATGGCAGGCGCAAGTCGCTGGCTGCCTTGCAGTGATCACCCGCCAGAATGCCAAGTCCTCCCGAATAAATCGGGAAACTCTCATGAAAACCGAATTCGAAACAGAAATAGGCGATCTTGTCGCTCGGGTTCAGGCTCGTATTAATGCCATTCCACAACGTCTCCGAATGATAGTAGTCATAAGCGGACACTATGCTGTTGTAATTGGCCAGAAAAACCTGATCTTCGGCTGCCTTGAGCAGCAGCGTTTCATCCACACGCTTGAGGAAAGCTTTCGGGTTATGTCCGACGGCTCCCCACAGGGCCGGATCGAGACGTGAGAACAGCGAGCGCGTGGCTCGATCCCAGCTGTACCACAGATCGTTGGCAAGATCTTCCAGGCGTGCCAGCCGGGGCGGTATCTTCGGGGTGACAGCAATGGTAAACAAGGTACCTTTCGACATGCTCAATCTTCCCTGAGAGGTTGAAAAATGGGGTACGGAAATAGTCGGCTGATCCCGGGTTTTTTATATCGATCCGGCTCAGGGCTCTACCGCCTGCATGAAATGTTCACGGTAATATTTCAGCTCCGCAATGGAGTCGTATATATCCGACAGCGCTTCATGCTTGCACTGTTTTGTCACACCGGCCAGAATTTCTGGTTTCCAGCGCTTTGCCAGTTCCTTCAAGGTGCTTACGTCGAGGTTCCGGTAATGGAAATAGGCTTCCAGCCGAGGCATCCAGCGGGCCAGAAAACGCCGATCCTGGCAGATCGAATTGCCGCACATTGGCGAAACCCCGGCAGAAATATGTTCTTGAAGAAAAGCAATCATACGTGCTTCCACTTCGGTTTCCGTCAGCCCGGATGCCTGCACCTTTGCCACCAGGCCCGATTTCGCATGCGTGGATTTGTTCCAGCTATCCATTCCATCGAGCACCGATTCAGATTGCGACAAGACCAGCACGGGGGCTTCTGCAAGAATATCCAACCATGAATCCGTTACGACCAGAGCGATTTCGAGTATGCGGTCACTGTCTGGTCTGAGTCCGCTCATTTCCATATCGATCCAGATGAGACGGCCATTGTCTTGTGTCATAATTGAATCGCTCTGAATTTTCGACATGTAATTGTGTCATATCGCTATTGATCAGTCATCCTTCAACCATAAATCCTGATTTGGAGCAGTACAACTTTCACTTGCACATGTCTATTTTCACCATCATTTTTCTTACCGTCCTGACCGTCACTTTTCTTACGCGAATATGGCTAGCGAAACGGCACATCGACCACGTCATTTCACATCGCGATCAGGTTCCGCAGGATTTTTCGTCACAGATATCATTGAAGGCGCACCAGAAAGCAGCCGACTATACCTGCGCGAAAACCCGTCTCGGATATGTCAGTATCCTGCTCGATGTTGTGCTGCTGTTGATACTCACCCTCGGAGGCGGGCTGAACGCTCTCTATACCGCTGTATCGAATTGGACGAACGATCCGTTGATGCACGGGGTGGCGCTTATCGCAAGCGTCATGTTCCTGACGAGCGTAGTCGGCGTACCCCTGAGTTACTATCGCACCTTCGTAATAGAAGAGCAGTTCGGCTTCAACAAAATGAATCCGCGCATGTTCTTCCTTGATCTGGCAAAGCGGTTTACCCTGGGAATCGTGCTGGGCATGCCGCTGCTGCTTGGCGTCCTGTGGTTGATGGAAAAAATGGGTGAATACTGGTGGTTTTATGTCTGGCTGGCATGGGTGATCTTCAACTTGCTGGTGCTAGCGATCTTCCCTACCTGGATCGCTCCTCTCTTCAACAAATTCACTCCGCTGGACGATGTTTCTTTGAAGACGCGGATTGAAGAGCTGATGCGGAAATGCGGTTTCAAGTCCAGCGGTCTTTTCGTGATGGATGGATCGCGCCGCAGCAATCATGGCAACGCCTATTTCACAGGATTCGGCAAAACAAAAAGGATTGTCTTCTTCGATACCCTGCTGTCCCGGCTGGATGCACAGGAAATTGAAGCGGTGCTGGCACACGAGTTAGGGCATTTCAGGCGTCACCATGTCATAAAGCGCATTGCCTGGACATTCGCTATGAGTCTGCTGTTTCTCTGGGGGCTTGGCTACCTGATGCAACAGGACTGGTTTTACCAGGGATTGGGCGTCCCGGTTGCGACAGTGCCCTCCACAGGGATGGCGTTACTGCTGTTTTTCCTGATAATGCCTGTGTTCACTTTCCTGTTTCAGCCACTGGCAAGCCTGTACTCGCGCAAACACGAGTTTGAAGCGGATGAGTATGCCGCGCACAATGCTTCCGCAGCCGATCTCGTGCGCGCGCTCCTGAAACTTTATCAGGACAATGCCTCGACACTTACGCCGGATCCTCTGCACTCGACATTTTATGATTCTCACCCGCCTGCCGCGCTGAGGATAGCGCGATTGAGAAGTCTGGCGCATAATTAACTCTGTTCTATATTGATCAGCAGGAGCGCGAATGAATACCAGTGTCAATGATCTCGCTACAAAACAATGCAAGCCTTGTGAAGGAGCGATGCCTCCTTTGTCACAGGAGGAAATAACTCAGTTGATGCGGCAGCTCGATGGCTGGAACTATCTTGGAAAAATGATTCGCAAGGAATTCAGTTTCAAGAACTACTATCAAACAATGGCATTCGTTAACGCTATAGCATGGATATCACACCGTGAGGACCATCATCCCGACATTACTGTAGGTTACAACAAATGCCTGGTGGAATACACAACCCATGCTATCGGTGGTTTGTCGGAGAATGACTTTATTTGCGCCGCGAAAATTGACACGCTTTTTCAAATTTGAGATCGCCAGGCCGCCCATCAGTTACCTCACTTCCCCTTCATGGAGAAATCGTAGCGGCATTCGGCAGGCATTTCCTCGTTAAAACCGCGGATAACTCGACGCTTATATGCGTGTTACGTGGAAAAAAGAGCGGGGCGGCATGCGGCGATCGGGTTGAAATCCATCAAACGGCGCCTGACCAGGGAGTTATCGAAAGGATCTTGCCACGTAGCGCGCTTTTATACCGTAGTGATATCTCCCGCGAGAAACTCATCGCAGCCAATGCGACTCAGGTAATCATTGTAGTGGCGGCAGTCCCAAGCTTCAGCGAGGAACTGATAAACCGCTGCCTGGTTGCCGCCGAAAGCCAGCGGCTCAATGTTTTGATCGTACTCAACAAGACAGACCTGGCAGGGCCTAGCAGCGCTGTGCTGGATAGGCTCTCACTCTACCGCGAGCTTGGCTACGCTTTGTTACCCATCAGTGCCAGAAACGACGTAAAACCCCTGCTATCCCATCTGGAAAACCATCTCAGCGTACTGGTGGGTCAATCCGGTATGGGAAAATCCACCATTATCAATGCGCTTGTTCCTGCCGCTGGGCGTGCTACTGCCGACATTTCCGCCACACTCGATGCAGGGCGTCACACGACAACTCATGCGCGGCTTTATCATCTCGACAGGGATACCCGGATCATAGATTCTCCCGGAGTTCAGCAATTTGGCTTGCAGCATCTGAGCATTGAAGATATCACCTGGGGATTCAGGGAATTTCGTCCCTACATCGACAAATGCAAATTCAATAACTGCCGTCATTCAAGCGAACCAGGGTGTGCGTTGATGGATGCGATGCAGGAGAATAAGGTGAGCGTACGCCGCATTGATCTCTACCATAAACTCATCACCTCACTACGCACGAATCGTATTCCGTCTTCTCCCTCCCGGACGAAAATCCAGTAGCGGGTTTACAATCCACTTACTTCCGCTCGTACAGGCGGTACGGAACAGGCATTGCATGTCATAAAAGCTGCAATATTGCCTTTTCCATAAGCTAAAAGCACGATGGACCGAAGATACGGTCCATCGTGCTTTTATTGCTTTTATTTTTATTATGAAGCTTGCTGGTCAGGCATTACTCCCTCGACGCGCTACTATCAAGCGAAGGCGTGGTAGCGCCGACTTTTTCCTTCTTCGCCTTTCTTCCCGCGAGTGGGTGAGCAGAGAAAGGTTGGAAGCGCTCGAAACCTGTCACCGTCACCGCTCCCCCTTTTTCGACATATTGCTCCTCGAAATGCTCCAGGAATTCCATGAAGGTATGATCAACCAGCGTTGCCTGACTGAAGTCGAGAACGACTTCCTTTTTGGGTTCAAACTTGGTCAGTACTTTCTTGAAGCCGATCAGGTTTGAAAATATCGCAGCGTCCTGAACGTTCATGTAGTACTGATTTCCAGTCTGCTTCAGTTGATAGCGCGCCGAGAAAAGGTTGCCGAGCGATGCGCCATTTACGATATGGAAGACGAACTTGACGAGAATACCTGCCCCGATACCCATCAACAGGTCAGTGGCGACCGTCACCGCAATCGTAACCAGGAAGATCGTCAACTGCTCGCTGCCAATCTTGTAGGTCTTGAAAAACTCGTGCGGCGAGGCCAACCGGTAGCCGACGAAGATCAGCATGGCTGCCAGCGCGGCATTGGGAATCATCTCGATCACCGGAATCAGGAACAGCATCGAGACAAACAGGCAGAGGCCATGGAAGAAATTGGCCCAGCGCGTGCGTGCACCAAAACCGACGTTGGCCGAACTCCGTGCCACTTCCGAGATCATTGGGGATCCACCCACTACAGCGGCGAGTGTGTTGCCGGCGCCAACGGCGATCAAGTCCTTGTTGAAATTGGATTGCCGCCTCCAGGGATCCAGGCTGTCAACTGCTTTGACGGTAAGACAGGACTCCAGGCTTCCCACTAGCAGGAACATGATCACGTATTTCCAGAATGCCCCTGTTCCAATTTGCGAGAAATCCGCATTGAAAGCAATTTCCTTCCAGAAATCGCCAATCTGCACCAGGATATGGGCGGGTTGCGTTCCCTTGAAATCCAGAGCCATAGCAGCGGGGATCGCTATCAGCAATACAATCATTGGAGCTGGAATTTTCTTTACTAAAGGGCTTTTTATCATTGGCAATCCAAACAGGACGACCAGACTGAGTATCCCGACTATTGCCACAGGCACGTTTGGATTCATGATGGAATGGGGAATATGCGCATAAAGCTTCACAGGTCCCATTCCTGCCAGTGTCGCTGGGTCTATTCCGAGAAGGATGTGCGCCTGCTTCGAAATAATGATAAGCCCGATCGCAGCCAGCATTCCATGCACCGCGGATAACGGAAAGAAATCGCTAAGCGAACCCGCCCTCATAAAGCCGATGACGACTTGCAGTGCGCCCGCGACGACCATGACGCCCAGAGCCATTTTCCATCCTTCCGGCCCGCCGCCGACTTCGGCAACGCAGCCTGCGACAATGGTAATCAAGCCCGCTGCGGGACCCTTAATGGTTAGTTGTGAACCGGCAAAGAATGCGACCAGCAGTCCGCCGATCATTGCGGTAAGCACGCCCATTGCGGGTGGAAAATCACCAGCTTTGGCGATACCCAGACTAAGCGGCAGAGCCAGCAGGAAGACAAAGAATCCGGCCATAAAATCGTACCGGAAGTTCTCCAACATCCCGGACAGCCCGTCTTTCGGTACTGTCAGTTTAGCGGTAGAAGCAGTAGTTGCAGTAGCTGAACTCATCAGTGATAACTCCTGTTAATTGGATTTTAAATACCCTGAATAAAAAAGTCTCATATTTCCATTAATTTCCATTAGCCTGCCAGGTTTTCCCAGCGGCAGCTCAGCTTATCCAGAGGGTTTGAAGAGCCTCATCCGCGGTATTTTTCGTCTATAAAACACAAGTGTGTTCGTCCCAACCAGGTTCCCCAAGTTTCCATGCCCTGCGCCATTCGACTTCACATTTGTGATATAATTCATCTTCCACCCCCTTTCAGAGGGGTTGCTCAAAGCACGGAATACCATCCCACATTTCCTTTTTCCACCCTCTACACCCCAGCATGATTTTTCTTCCAAAGTGTGAGGTTTCGCATACCTTGTCTTTTATTACCTCTGATGAGGCGTGCGCTGAAGTCTGTCAGAAACGATTGTCTACGCTCTGGCGCTCCCTTGCGGGAGAGCGGACACATCTTCCGAAACCTTCTGAGATCCTCACTTATTACTCTCATTACTCCGGCACCTCCTAATTTCCTGAACCCCCCTTGTAGATACTTGTTGAGCGCCGGCTTATTCCGGGGTTTCTCTCAAATGGCTTCTGATTCCCTGGGTTTAAGCCGGCGCCTTTCATTTCCATCAGAGTTGTCTGTGTATTCCCGCTTCTTTCATATCATGGCTTCACGTTCACGAGTTTTTGAAGGGGACAGCATGGTAAGTTTTAACATGAGGTCCAAGATAAACCCGTGAATATATTCTCACCAGTGAGAGACCGACGATGATGAAGCTCAGTGCGAGGATGAATGCAAATACAATCTGGTCTGTGTGAATATGGGTAAAGATCAGGTCTATTCCCAGGAACGATGGTGTAATAGGAAAACCCATCAAACCCAGACACGCAAGCAGGAAAATGAAAGCCTGGCCTGGGTATTCAAACACATGACCCTGCCCCTGAGGTTCCTTCAGATCCACCTTCCGCTCGCTCGACTTCAGTTGGGTCAGGCACGCGTATCCCAAAAGGCCTGAAAGGAGAATGCCGCTTATATAAATGACGATCTCCCGGGTCGTCACTTCATCGTAAAACGAGATGGCAAGTGCGATCCAGAGATGATTCATGACGACGAAGTACCAGCTCAGCTGGGGACTCATTCTTTCTGAGAAAGACTTCAGCACGACGATCAGCGCGATGAAGGCAAATAGTGTCGGCAGGAATTGCTGGACCCCGACCGGTAAAGACTGCTCGTAGTACAGGCAGGCGAGGCCGACGAGGAAAAGTGCGGTAGCGATAACGAAACCGCCGGTTCCGGATAACACCAGGTTCAGCTTCCTGCCGATCCATTTCACGGGATCCCAGAAGAAGAAATACATGAAGGAATCGAGGTTGAATTCCTTCACGCTCAGCATATAGGCCGCATACTCGAGCTGCTTGGAGGTGGAGTGCTTGTCGATGTATTCCCTTGGAACAAAGTTGTAGAACTGATCGCGGAGCAGGAAAGTCACGGCCGATGGCGAAACCAGAAGCTGATACGTCCGCAGGAATGCATTTCCTGCCAGATGGATCAAGGCAAGATCATAAAACCCTAACGCGACTTCCACGAAAATGATGCCGATCTGCGCCACCGAAGAGTAGGCAATTTGGGTCTTGATCGAGGACTGTACACGTGAAATAAGGGTCGCGACTACGGCGGTCGCCACGCCAAGAAGAATCACAGGCGCTACCACAACCATCTGGTTTTCCCAGAATGGAAGCGTTCTCAGCAAAAGGAAGACGCCCAGATGAACCGAGAGCGATCCGTAAAAGATTGCACTCGACGGAGTCGGTCCCTCCATTGCTCTGGGCACCCAGGAAGAAAACGGGAGTTGGCCCGATTTCACAGCGGCCGCCAGCAGGAGCATCAATCCGATCAGAATCCCCAATGTCTCGTTGCCCTGAAGAGCCTGTGCAACCAGTTCCGGATGCATGAGCTTGGAGAACGTGATGTTTTCGTGCCACAGATGATGGCTCATCCAGATGACCAGGATCAGGCCCATATCCGCCACGCGAAACACCGTGAACACCTTGAGCGCATTTTTTACCGGCAGGTACCGCTCCCTGTAGAACCCGATCAGGAGGAAGGACGTGATTCCCAGAACTTCCCAACCGATGAAGAGCGTCTCGAAATTACCGGAGAAAATAATGATGTTGTAGCCGATGAAAAAGAACAGGATGGTGTTGAAAAACCGCTTATAGCCCCTTTCGCGATGAAGGTACCATCTGGAGTAGACGGTAACCAGAAAGCAGAGGAAGGAACCGACGAACAGATAAACCGCGGTAATTTTGTCGAAATAGAATGAAATAAAAAACTTGTAACTTTCCGTGTTATACAGGATAAGCTCAATTGTCTCTAACGTCGGATGTCCGGCGAACAGCCAGAGGGCCAGGAATATCCAGGCCAGAACCATGTGCGAACCGACAGTGGAGTAGGCTATCCAGGAAATGGCATCCTCATTCTTTTTCGGCACGAGCATGGTGAGCGCAAACCCGATCAACGGGATGAATATGAATACCCCGAGCAGCGAGGTTAGCAGCGGCATCGTCATTTTTTCACTCTCTCCTTCTTCTCGATAAAGTAGACAGGCAAATTCTCTTGAACCGCATCCAGGGTTTCGATCGATTCCGCTTTCTTGGCCCGTTCCATCAACGCGCTCAGGTCCGATACGGTTTCCAGATTGTTCAACAGGGGCTTGTAAACCCTGGTGAAATCACCGTCCTTGTACAGCCAGAGCTCCCCGGTGTCCGGATGCAGCGCCACACAATGCACCCAGTAGTTTTCATAAAACGAATAGTTTGCCGGCGCGGACTTGAGTACCTTCAACACCACATCGGGATAATGCTCGATGATGACCAGAAGACGGACGGGATCGTGGACTTCGATCATCTGGCTGGGCAAACCAGTCCTCAAATCGCCATCCGCGCCGTTGGCCACTCCGATCAGGCCCATGACGTTGTGCGGGAGTTTTGTCCCGGCGCCCATCTTATGGTTGTCCGTGCGTGAGAAGAAATATTCCAAATCGATGCCACCCATAACCGGCGCAATCGGCCCCATGGATACTGTCAGAAACTTGCCTTCGGGGTCGGTCCGATAGTCATAGCTGCTCGTGGATGCCCGCCGATCAAGGAACAGGTTTTCCGAAATGCTCCTCCTGCCGATAATGCTGACGGCGTTGGTTGCGTGGTTGAGCTCGGGCCGCGGTTCGAACAGCGAAACCGACCTCCTGCGAATTTCCTCATGAATCTCCTTCGGACTCATTTTGGTATCAATGGATACCAATCTTCTGGACCGCTCCTTCGCGTGAAGATCGAGCGCTTCGTTGACGACGAGCGTGTTCCTCCTGTGTTTGGCGGCATTTTCCTCGGAAAGAATATCTTCATCGAAGAAGGCGACTTCGTCACGCGTGGTGTCGTGCAGACCCGGGAGGAACTGGGTAGTGGGCGGGATGACGACGCCCCGCTCCTTGAGGATTTCCCTTACCTTGGGATGGTTGGCCATGTAACAGAACGTCCTGGCATTTACCGATCCGGGCCGGCCGCCGCATGCGCCGCAGTCATAGGCGGTATAGTGCGGGTTGTTTACGCTGGATGCCCCGTGGCCAATCATGTAAACGATGGGAGCAAAGGTTTTATCTACCCCGTTCAATCCCGTGCTGGTCAGGACACCCTGAACGCGCTGGACCATCTCATCGACGGTGTAGCCTATCTGCAATCCGTTTTCCTTGTCGTTCGGGTCCTTGTTTTCGATGGTGAGCCTCGCGTTCTTGTCCACGTGCAAATAAGAGGAGGCCCCCGCGGGCATCGAGCCCGGCTTGAATATATTCAAGGCTAATCTCAGGGCTGACACGAACCCGATGGTTTGGGTGATAAACCAACCCTGGAAAAGCGAATGCGTGAGCTTGGAAAAATGTACTTCCTTCTTTATCTTCTGCTTGTTACCGATTTCCTTGACGAGGAATTTGGGAAAGACCGGCGCGGGACAGCATTTCGTGTAAAACTTGCCGTTCTCGGGCTGATAATACAGCTCGACGTTGAAAAACCCGGCGGTGGTAAACGTTTCGCAATCCGGATCCAGCTGCTCGAGATACCGGCGGAACGATGTCAAGCGGTCATCGATGCAGAAGAACGTCTGGAAACTTCTGTTTTCGATCTTTCTTTCCCAGCTCTTGTCCTGCAAAGCTATTCCAGTCAACACCTGGTCGTAGTACGTCCACTCAAAAGCATCGTGCCAAAGGGAAAGAACCGTATCGACCTCAGTCTCGGGCACCTCGGCGAACAACGGTTCAGGCCGCTCTTCCAGAATACTTCCGATAGGTTGCCAGCTTTCTCCGAAATAGGAATCGAGCGCGTCAATCTCAAGCAAAAGCTCGAAGACAACCAGGTCATGAACTGTAATGTTCTTCGGGTTCAGGAGAGAGGCGGGCTGGGCCTCGACTGTAGCCACCATGCCCGACCAGCCAGGGTGCGCAAATTGCTGGTCGAACAGATATTGCGCATAGAGGGTTTCATCCCCCACCACGAGCTTGAGCAGATCCTCCATCTTGCAGTTTCCAGACACCAGGAGCTTTTTAGCTCTCTTCGTCTTGAAGAAGCTGGCAAAGCTTTTTTCTTCCATTTCCCTCATGGCCGCAAGAAAACCCTTGTGCCCTACTGGGAAACCCCATACTGAAATTCCCTGGTCGAGGTAGCTGCACAGGATTCTGAACAGAAGCGGGTGAACCATTAGGTCCAGGTCAATAGGATAATGGCGCTTCCAGTTCGCCCTCAGCTTGCCTATCCGGGGGGAAACTGAATCGTCATATTCCTTGTGAAGGACTTTCTCCATCCACTCGTTCAGATGCTCTGAGCCTTTCCTTTCCGAGATGACTCGCTCAAGAATATCCTTGCGAATACGTTCGGCTTCGTACAGGTCTCTATATTCACGGAGTTGAAGAGAGGGAAAATATCCGAATATTTTTTTTGCGTGGCGCGTGCCTTCGTAAAACTTCTGATTCTGGAATGCATGCAACGTGTTGTGATGAATAAAGTCCTTCAGCGGCGCCTGCGAGGGCAGATAGTGCTGCAGGTCATGGAGCACTTCCTCTTCATTGAAGGAAGAAACGGAGGTTTCCTGCGCCTGGGCTACAGTCCGCTCTGCGTGCAGCGTACTGATATCCGCTCGTTTATCCGCGTGAGCCGGTGCACTTGCTGCGGCGGTCCCGGAAGGCGCAAGCTGTTTTGGAGAATCCTTCACCAACTCGATCCTCTTTCCCTCTTTCTGAATACTTTCATCTTTGTCTATTGCTGCTGGCATAATTTTTACTCCTCTTCTTCGTGACGTATTCTGACCTGTTGACAGGATTCCCTTTAACCAAAACAAACTCGATTCATCGACTTAAAATAACAGAGGAATTTACTCAGGTATTTACTCAGATATCAAATTAACACATGCCCTGTGAAGAATTCGTGAAGATAAATACCCCTCATAAACAGGGTTTAAACAAGCATCATCACTGGGCACGCTGGGTATCCCAGCAGTCCGGTCACTAAAAAATGGAGTCTTCAGGAAGGGGAAAATGGCGGAAATAGCTCCGCAAGACGCGGATTTTGCAAAAGATCGATAGCGGGAACTGTAGAGCTTCCGCTATGTCAGTCAGGCAATCAGGCAGAACTCGCCGGAGCAAAGGCTCCAGGAAAAGCGATTCTCAGGGAAATACAATATGGAAGGTCGCACCTTGTCCCGGCATGCTTTCGACCTCTATGTTCCATCCATAGTAGTCGCAAATGCGCTTGACGATGGCAAGCCCTATGCCCAGACCTTCACCTTGTGTTGAACCGCGGAAGAAGCGTTCATACAGGAGGGGGAGATAGGAAGGCTCAATACCTATACCGGAATCGGAAATCGAAAGACGATTGCCTTTGAAATTTACCCGTATGAAACCGCTGTTTGTATATTGCACCGCATTGCGCAGCAGATTCACAAGGGCCGTGTGAATCGCCTGCCGGTTTAGCGTCAGCATGGCTTTCGGTTCCACCGTGACTTCGAATGTAAGATGCTTTCGATAGATCTCCCCGCATATCGATTCTGCCGCATCGTAGACACACTCGGCCAGGTCCACGGGTTCCATTACCCCGAGCGACTGCTCGCGCGCAAGAAATAACAGGGCTTGCAACTGCTCGCCCATGCGGGTTGCGGCGCTTTCGATCATGCTGATGCGCATACGCGCTCTTTCCGACAGATTCGGTTCCGCGACCAGCAGTTCACAGCTTGTCAGGATAGTTGTAATCGGAGTGCGCAGCTCGTGGCTTATATTGGCGGTAAACTCCTGTTCGCGGCGCAGCATGCGGGTTATGCGGCTTTGATAGTCATCCAGCGCGCGAGCGAGCTGCGCCACTTCCTCATCCTGTCCGGGCTGGGTAAGCGTTTCCCCCTGGATGTCACCCGGCGCAAGATGCCTCACCTGCTCGGCGAGATCAGTTACCTGTTTGACCAGCACGCCGGCCAGCAGATAACCCACCACGACTGCGACACCCACGACGGAAACGAGCGACAGGACGATGAGCAGTTTCAGTTCCCGTTGTCGCGCTTCGTGCAGACCTATTTCATAGGCGACAACAAACTTGACCCCGTTCACGTGATGGACTGCGACCCGGACTTCCTCAGGGCCGCGAAAAACCTTGTGCCGTCTGTAATTCAGCCCCTGCAAATAGGAAGGAAGGCGAGATTCCTCGGAGGGATTGTGGATGATATATTTCTCGAGATTGGAACCTTCCTGCGGCACGAAGTCCGCATGCTCACGATAGCGCTGGAGCAGGTAATCCATCTCGGTTTCGATGATCTGTTCGATATGAGCTTCTTCGATGTCATCGGAAGCGATATACAGGCTGACTCCCAGCGTTCCGACAACCACAATACAGAATATCGCAAACGCGAGTGCAACGCGAAGACGAAGCCCGCGCCTAATTACGGGCACGCGTGGAAAGCCGATAGCCGAGACCGTGAACGGTTTCGATTGGATCATAGCCGCCCGCGCGCGTCAGTGCGCGGCGAAGCTCATGCATGTGACTGCGGAGGGTATCGCTGGTTTCCTGCACATCCCCCCATACTTCCGATTCAAGTTCCCTGCGGCTGAAAACGCGGCCAGGCTCGCTCATGATGACTGCAAGCAAGCCAATACATTTTGGCGGCAACTTGACGTTCGCGCCCGCGAAGCGAATTGTGAGGGTTTTCGGATCGAAGGAAAGATCCTCGGTTTCCAGCGTTCGACTGGTCACCTTCCCTTTTCGACGTTTGTGCATGGCAACCAGCCGCGCTTCAACTTCTTTCAAGGCGAAGGGTTTGACCAGGTAGTCATCCGCCCCGCAATCGAAACCTTTCAGCTTGTCTTCCAGCGTGTCGCGCGCTGTCAGCATCAGGACCGGGGTATCGAGATGCGCCTCCTGGCGAAGCTTCCGGCACAGGGTTATACCATCCGCACCAGGCAATCCCAGATCAAGCAAAATGCCGTCAAACTGCTGGGTAACCGCAAGATGCAGCCCTGTAATCCCATCGGCCGCCGCATCGACACTGTGACCGCGAGCTTCGAGAAAGTCGTACAGATTACTGGCTATTGCCCGATCATCTTCAATAATAAGTATGCGCACGTGAAAAATTCCAACCAATCAGACTGCAGAAATATCATGTAGATTCGATGTGCAAAAATTCCGTTTATCCGCGAGCTGCCGAAATGCTGCCTCCCTCTGTATCCGCACGATGAAATCTGCGGCTGAGGCTGTGAACCGCTTCGACCAGCGCAAGCGCATTTTCGGGTGGCGTAAACTGCGATATGCCATGCCCCAGGTTGAAGATGTGACCGCTGCCTTCGCCAAAATCCGCAAGAATCTGTTCCACTTCGGCAGCAATTATCTCCGGTTCAGCAAATAACACGGCAGGATCAAGGTTTCCCTGCAAAGCGACCTTGTGGCCCACGCGTCGCCGGGCATCTGCGATATTCACGGTCCAGTCCAGTCCCACTGCATCACATCCGCTGTCCGCGATACTCTCGAGCCATAGTCCCCCACCTTTGGTAAAAACAATGCTCGGAATACGCTCAGCCCCCTGATGCCGCCTCAACCCCGCTAGTATCTGGGTCATGTATCGCAGCGAAAACTGCTGATAAGCGGCATGGGAAAGCGCCCCACCCCAGGTATCAAAAATCATTACTGCCTGCGCGCCGGCCTCGATTTGGGCGTTCAGATAAGCGGTGACAGCCTGCGCGTTGATATCGAGAATGTGATGCAGCAAATCAGGGCGCCGGTACAATATGGTTTTTATTTGCCGGAAATCAGTTCCGCCGGCCCCTTCCACCATATAGCAGGCAAGCGTAAACGGACTGCCGGAGAACCCGATCAGCGGGACCCGATTATCCAGAGTTTTGCGTATCTGCGAAACCGCGTCCATGACGTAGCGCAAATGAACAGCAGGATCGGGGACTGTAAGAGCCCGGATCTCCCACTCTTCGCGCAAGGGACGCTCGAACCTGGGGCCCTCTCCTTCCGCAAAATATAATCCCAATCCCATGGCATCAGGAATCGTCAGAATATCCGAAAACAGGATGGCCGCATCCAAAGGAAATCGCGCGAGAGGTTGCATCGTAACTTCGGTGGCGAAGTCGGGATTCTTGCAGAGTGCAAGAAAATTGCCCGCACGAGCTCTCGTCTGATTATATTCGGAGAGATAGCGCCCGGCCTGCCGCATCAGCCAAACCGGCGTGTATTCAGTGGGCTGCCTCAGCAGTGCCTTGAGCAGAGTATCGTTCTTCAATCTCGTCATTCAGACCCGATCAATCGCAAAAATCAGTAAAACCGGACGCTCGATCTACCAATGGAGCTACCAGTGGAAATGGATGCCTTGGGGACTGTCGGAACCCCGGAACCGTCAGGTTCTCTTTCAACTCTCCATCTTACCATGAATGGCCGACGAGGTCATTCGTGAAAAGGTCAACGATAGGAATGATCTGTCAGCTTTCCTCGACAACGAAAAGACGCCGGTATTCACGAATGGCATAACGATCCGTCATGCCTGCGATATAGTCGGCGATGGCTTGATGCTTGTCCTGTTGAGATCTGGACTGGAATTCCGGGGGCAGCAACCGGATGTCCGAACTGAATGCGTCAAAAAGCTGGCGGATGATGTGCCGTGCCTTTGCGCTCATGCGCGATACCTTGTAGTGCCGGTAAAGATGCTCCCGCAGGAACTTTTTGAGCTCCTGCTGCTCTTGCGCGATTTCCCTGCTGAATCCGATCAGCGGCGGAACAGTCCTTATTTCGTCCAGGGTCCCAGGGTTTGCCTGCTCGATATTCACTGCGCTTTGCCTGATTAAATCTCCCGCCAGTGTATTGATCATGCGCCGCACGGTTTCATGGACCAGTCTCCTGCCCGATATTTTCGGGTATTGCTGTCTGGCCATCGCCAGATGGCGCGCAAATATGCCGACCTCCTCAAGTTGCTGCTGCATAATGAGGCCGGATCTCAAGCCGTCGTCCACGTCGTGATTGTTGTAAGCGATCTCATCAGCCAGATTGGCGACTTGCGCTTCCAGCGAAGGCTGACGATTCGTGAGGAAGCGCTCGCCAACGTCCCCCAGTTCCAGCGCATTTTTCTTCGAACAATGCTTGAGAATGCCTTCGCGGGTTTCAAAGCATAGATTCAACCCGTCAAATGCGCCGTAGTGCTCCTCCAGTACATCCACCACCCGCAGGGACTGCAGATTATGCTCAAAGCCGCCATGTTCCTTCATGCACTCGTTCAGCGCGTCCTGCCCGGCATGACCGAAGGCGGTATGGCCAAGATCATGCGCCAGCGCGATAGCCTCAACCAGATCCTCGTTCAGGCGCAAATTCCGGGCTACGGAACGGCCGATCTGGGCCACTTCGAGGCTGTGCGTGAGGCGCGTGCGGAACAGGTCCCCTTCATGATTGACGAAAACCTGGGTCTTGTACTCAAGCCTGCGAAAAGCGGTGGAATGAATGATGCGATCGCGATCGCGCTGAAAAGGCGTGCGGCCGGGAGATGGTTCTTCCGCAATGCGGCGTCCGCGGGAGTTGGCAGGCGATACCGCATAGGACGCCAGCTCACGCATCAGCCGTACATTCCGTCAGAACTTCAGTCAGTATCGGAGATGGCACATCCGCATGCACCACCGCCCGACCGATATCCTCGAGCAGTATGAAACGCATTTTCCCGCCTTGTACTTTCTTGTCCAGCCCCATCAGATGCAAATATTTTTCCGGACCGAGATTCGGGGCAATCACCGGCAGTCCGGCCTTCACATAGAGATTTCGGATTCGATCCACATCCCCTTCGCCTATCATGCCCATACGTTGTGATACCTCGGCTGCCAGTATCGTTCCCGCAGCCACTGCTTCCCCATGAAGCCAGTTGCCATAACCCATGGCATTCTCGATTGCATGTCCAAAAGTGTGCCCAAGGTTCAGCAGGGCGCGCATGCCGCTCTCGCACTCGTCTGCTTCCACAATTTCCGATTTATGCTGGCAACTCCTTTCTATGGCGTCGATCAGAATCGAACTTTCACGCTTCAACAGGAGCTCAATATGAGATTCTATCCAGCCGAAGAATGCCGGATCGCGAATAAGGCCATACTTGATAACCTCGGCTATACCGGCGCGCAGTTCCCTATCGGGCAGCGTATCGAGCGTGGACGTATCCGCCACTACCGCCTGAGGTTGATAAAACGCTCCGATCATGTTTTTGCCCAGCGGATGATTGATCCCGGTCTTACCGCCCACTGAAGAATCGACTTGCGCCAGAAGTGTAGTGGGCACCTGAATGAACGGCACACCGCGCAAATAGGTTGCGGCCGCGAAACCGGTCAGGTCTCCCACGACTCCTCCGCCAAGGGCGATGATTGGTGTATTGCGTTCGCAGCGGTGTGTCAGGAGAGCATCGAAAATGAGATTGAGAGTTTCCCAGTTCTTGTATTCCTCACCGTCGGGAAGAACGATGGGCACTGAAACCACATCTTGAGCTGCAAGAGTCGCACGAAATTTTTCGAGATATAGAGGTCCAACCGTAGTATTTGTGACGATGGCCGCCCGCTTCTGCCCCAGATAATTCAGGAGGAGTTCAGGCTGAGTCAGGATGTCTGCACCGATATGGATGGGATAACTGCGCGGAGCGGACGTAGAGACAAGATTAACAGTGACTGTTTGCATTATTGTGACGAGAAAGGAGGCACAAACTTGCCCGGAAACCTCGCTAGGCTGCGTCCGGATGTTTTTTTTGAATAATTCCGGTAATTTATCACCCTGCTTAGATCACCACGGTTTCACTACCACGAGTATCACGACAGCGATCAAGATGAGTACCGGGACTTCATTGAACCAGCGGTAATAAACATGGCCATGACGGTTGCGGTCGCGTTTGAAGTCGGCGAGCAGTCTGCCGCAGTATCCATGATACGCAATCAGCAATATCACCAGGGCGAGCTTCGCATGCAGCCAGACTCCAGTAATGCCATAGCCCAGCCAGAGCCACAGGCCCAGGACGACTGCCAGCACCGCGCTGGGGGTCATGATCCCATAATAGAGCTTTCTTTCCATAATTTTGAACCGCTCTATGCCCGCCGAGTCCGTAGTCAGGGCATGATAGACAAAGAGCCGTGGCAAATAAAAAAGCCCGGCGAACCAGGCCACCACGAAGACGATATGAAAAGATTTTACCCAGAGCATATGCTTTTCGAACGGAAACAGCACATGTGTTCAGTTGCTGCGGACTGAGCACTGTGCAAAAAGCAGATACTATATACTGAAATATACTGAAGCGGGCGACAGGTCGCTAACGTGGCGCGCCAGGAGCATGAACACCCACCCAAAGACCTGGGAAGCAGGAAAGACTCGGGAAGCAGAAAAGCTTCCCTTCGTGGAAGGTTGATTACAGTGACACTATTCCGAAGCTGGGTTCGTGACGCGCGCCGGATTATGCCGCAGAGATATCAGACCGCAACAACTTCCAGGTCAGGCTCTATCGCCCTCAGCATGTTCTGAATGCCTCGCAGTGTACCGGTAATCGAGCTCGGACAGGTGCCGCAAGCACCCTGGTAATGAACACTCAGCCTGTTGCCTTCGAGGCCAAGTACATGGAGATCGCCTCCATCGCTCTGGAGATAGGGTCGAATCTCCTCGTCGAGCATTTCGTTGATCAAATTAAGCCGCTGCTGGTCCTCAGGACTCAAATTTGCAATTTCCGCACTCGCGGCTGCAACTGTAGCGGCTGTCTGGGTATCTGCCGCCGGCGCGGCACGAATAGGGTCTGCTACTTCCCGCGCCAGGTCCTGCCAGTCAGCCGCGCCATCCTGGGTCACTGTGATCCAACGATCTACATAGAACACATTAGTGACATGATCGATGTCAAACAGCGCTTCGGCAAGCGGATCACCTTTCGCCTGCTCGGCATTATCATACGAACGCGTTACTCCCCAGGTCAGCGGCTCCTTGAGGATGAATTTCAACGCATTCCTATTGGGGGTCCCCTCTATTTCAACTATCTTCGGCATTTTTGGTACCTTGACGAAAAGCTCAGGCATCCCCTATCGGGGCGTGCATGGGATCATCCTCCGCTTCGGTTGAGGTAGTGCTGACGGAATTGAGCGCTGCGTGAAGCGTGTGCCATGGGAGAATCGCGCATTTGACGCGGGTGGGCAGGTCACGGACGCCGGCAAATACGGTGAGCCTTCCCAGATGGTGGGGGTGGGCAAGATCCAGCGTGCCCGTGGCCATGTCCCGGAATTCCTTGATCAGCATCTCTGCGTCTGCAAGGCTCTTGCCTTTTACAACGGTGGTCATCATGGATGCAGATGCCTTGCAGATCGCACACGACTCGCCATGGAACGCAATGCCTTCGATATGTTCCCCTTCAAGGTTCAGATCAATATCGAGGTGATCGCCACACAGCGGATTGTGCCCCACCGCATGATGGCTCGCCTTGTCCAGCTTGCCGTAATTGCGCGGCTTCCTGTTGTGGTCGAGGATGACTTCTTGATAAAGCGATTTCGTAATCATTAAACAAATATCTTTTGCACAGTACGAATGCCTGCGATGAAAGTATCTACCTCAGCCATTGTATTATAAAACGCAAACGAAGCGCGTGTAGTGGCAGGCACCTTGAGGCGCAGCATCACAGGTTGCACGCAGTGATGGCCGGTGCGAACGGCAACGCCTTCCTGATTCAAAAGCGTACCGACATCGTGCGGATGCACACCCGCCACCTCGAAGGACAGCACCGCGGTTTTTTTCGCTGCTGTGCCTATGATGCGCACTCCGGGTATCTGGCGCATCTGTTCGGTTGCGTAGGTGAGTAATTCAACCTCGTACGCGGCGATGGCATCGATACCGACACTCGACAAATAGTCCACGGCGGCGCCAAGCCCAATAGCGGCTGCAATGGGGGGAGTTCCTGCTTCGAACTTGTGCGGAATGGAATTGTAGGTGGTTCTTTCGAATGTCACCGACAGAATCATGTCCCCACCGCCTTTGAACGGCTGCATGCGCTCCAGAAGTTCCGCTTTTCCGTACAGAATACCGATGCCCGTCGGACCACACATCTTGTGTCCGGAAAAAGCATAGAAATCGCAGTCGAGATCCTGGACATCCACTTTCATATGCGGCGCAGCCTGTGCGCCATCCACCAGCACCGGAACACCGCGGGCATGCGCGAAGGCGATCATTTCCCTGACCGGATTGATCGTCCCCAAAGCATTCGATACGTGCATCACACCGACAAACTTCGTGCGTTCGTTGAAAAGCTTCTCGTATTCATCGATGAGAAGTTCACCGGCATCGTTGATAGGCACGACACGTATCCTTGCCCCTTTTTCTTCCGCCAGCATCTGCCACGGGACGATATTCGAATGATGCTCCAGCGTGGTCAGGATGATTTCATCACCCGCACCGATGAATTTGCGTCCATACCCGTGCATCACGAGGTTGATGGAATCTGTCGTTCCGCTGGTAAAAATTACCTCTCTGTCTTCACGCGCATTGATGAAGTGCTGCAATTTACGACGCGCCGCCTCGTACTCTGCCGTGGCAGTCTCGGATAAATAATGCACTCCGCGATTGATATTTGCGTGCTGGCTCGTCTGGTAACGCACCAGACGATCGATCACCGGCTCCGGCATCTGACTGGAGGCTGCATTATCGAGGTAGACCAGCGGCTTTCCTTCGACCTGAAGCTTCAGAATCGGAAAATCGGCACGCACACGTGCGACATCAAGCGTCGAATCAATCTGAGGTTGCAGCGTAGAATCTATGATTTTCATGGCTCAGTTTTTCTTGGTTTGTTCCAGCACTGTCTGTTCAAGCCGGTATTTGAGCGATGCGATGGGAATGCGATCAATGATCTCGGCGCCAAATGCATAAGTCAGCAGATTTCGCGCCGTAACTCCGGATAGGCCCCGGCTCTTGAGATAAAACAGCTCCTCGCTATCGAGTTGACCTACCGTGGCACCATGTGCGCACTTCACGTCATTTGCAAAAATTTCGAGTTGCGGCTTGGTATCGATACGCGCTTTCGCATTCAACAACAGATTGCGGCTGGATTGCGCGGAATCCGTGTTTTGGGCGCCCGCACGAACCATGATCTTGCCGTTGAACACGGCGTGTGCGCTACCATCAGCGATGCACTTATGCAACTGGCGGCTGGTACAGTTCGGTTTGGCATGATCTATGGAACTGTGCGTATCGGCCAGTTGCCTGCCGTTGATCAGCGCCAGCCCATCGATAGCGCACTCGGCTCCCTCAGCATCAAGCACTGTATTCAGGTCGTAGCGTGAAATGCGTGCCCCGAGTGCAACGCTCACAGAGCGGTAGCGGCTGGCGTGCGCCAGCGAAACAGCGCAGTTCCCGATATGAAATGCTTCGGTGCTGTCGCGCTGTACTCGGATATGACTGATCCGGGCATTATCTCCCACCGCGATCTCGGTCACGGCATTGGTCACATAAACTGCTTCATTCAGGCTGACGTAATCCTCGAGAATGGTAACCTCGCTTCCCGCTTCAGCGATGAAAAGACAGCGGGGATGGCTCGCCACCTCCGGTTGCGTTGCAATGAGCAACACGTGCACGGGTGTATCGATCGCTGCACCGCGTGGTACGATGACCAAAGCGCCATCGTGCAGGAATGCGGTATTGAGCGCCGCGAACAGATTATCTTCGAATCGCGCATACTGAGCCAGATGCGGCTCTATTGCCTCCGCATTCGCTGTTATCGCCGACGACAGATTGGTGACGATCAACCCGCGGTTTCCGAGGCGTTCTGCCGGAGTAGAAAGGTGCGGCATGTATTTGCCGTCGACAAATACGAGTCTGATGGCAGCTTCCGCCACGGAAAAATGCTCGACATCAGCGGCCTGCAGCGCTGCTGCAGCACGAGCGGGCTGGAATGATTGCCGGGCAAGCGGCGAGAGATCAGTAAAACGCCACTCCTCATCACGTGTTGTGGGTAGCTTCAGCCTCCCCGCATGGTCGACTGCATTTGCCCGTAACTGGTTGAACCAGGCAAGAGGACTGGCTGGCAGCCGCGGTTGTCCTTGAAGCAGGCTTTCGAGATAGGTGTTGCTATTCACGAGACTCATGCTCATGCGCTTGCCGGAGCACGTCGCTCAACCCCTAACCAATCATAACCCCGCGTTTCGAGATCGAGCGCAAGCTCTTTGCCGCCTGTTTTAACAATGCGTCCACCGCGCATTACATGCACGTAATCCGGTTCGATATAGTTGAGCATGCGCTGATAATGGGTTACCAGAATGATTGCGTTGTCCTTGTTTGCAAGTTTGTTTACCCCATTGGTAACAATCCTCAGGGCATCGATGTCGAGACCGGAATCCGTCTCATCCAGGATAGCCAATCGTGGTTCCAGCAGCGCCATCTGCAATATCTCGTTGCGCTTCTTCTCGCCGCCCGAAAAACCTTCGTTAACGCCGCGATCCAGAAAATTGGGATTCATTTCCAGCAATTTCATTTTCTCGCGCACGAAATCCTCGAATTCCAGCGGATCAAGTTCGTCCTTTCCACGCTGCGACTGCAGGGTATTGTAGGCAAGGCGCAGGAAATGGCTGTTGGAAACGCCGGGTATCTCGATCGGATACTGAAAGGCAAGAAATACGCCCGCACGCGCCCGTTCTTCCGGTTCGAGATCGAACAGATTCTGGCCTTCAAACAATACCGATCCCCCGGTAACCTGATAGGCGCTGTGCCCGGCAAGCACCTTGGCGAAAGTGCTCTTGCCCGAGCCGTTCGTCCCCATGATGGCATGCACCTCACCGCTTTTGACGATGAGGTCAACGCCTTTGAGTATCTCTACGCCATCGACTGCCGCTCGCAGTCCGCTTACTTCCAGAATCGTTTTGCTGTCCTGATGAATCATCCAACACTTCCCTCCAGCTTGAATCCAAGCAGTTTTGTCGCTTCGACCGCAAACTCCATCGGCAGTTGCTGAAATACATCTTTGCAGAAGCCATTGATAATCATGGAAACCGCTTCTTCATTGCCGATGCCACGCTGTGCAAAGTAGAACAATTGATCTTCGCCGATTTTTGACGTTGATGCTTCATGCTCGACCTTGGCATTCTGGTTACGCACCTGAATGTAGGGAAAGGTATGCGCTCCGCATTGGTCTCCGATCAGCATCGAATCGCACTGTGAATAGTTGCGCGCGCCGCTGGCGGTGGGAGCAATCCTAACCAGGCCGCGGTAACTGTTATTGGAATGTCCGGCTGAAATACCCTTGCTGACGATGGTGCTGCGGGTATTTTTCCCGATATGGATCATCTTGGTGCCGGTATCCGCCTGCTGATAGTTATTGGTTACCGCTACCGAATAAAATTCGCCTACGGAACTTTCCCCCTGTAGTATGCAGGACGGATATTTCCAGGTTATCGCGGAGCCCGTTTCAACCTGCGTCCACGAGATGCGCGAGTTGACGCCTTTTGCCAGACCCCGCTTGGTTACGAAATTATATATGCCGCCCACCCCTTTCTCGTCACCCGCGTACCAGTTCTGTACCGTCGAATATTTGATATCGGCATTGTCGAGTGCAATCAGTTCGACCACCGCGGCGTGCAATTGATTGGTATCGAACCTGGGGGCCGTGCACCCTTCGAGATACGACACGGACGATCCTTCCTCTGCAACGATCAGAGTGCGCTCGAATTGCCCGGATTCTTCCGTATTGATGCGGAAGTAGGTCGACAGATCCATCGGGCACTTGACGCCTTTCGGAATGAAGCAGAAAGTGCCATCCGTAAAAACGGCCGAGTTGAGTGCTGCATAGTAGTTGTCACCCACGGGCACCACCGTACCGAGATACTGCTTCACCAGTTCGGGATAAGCGTGCACGGCTTCGGAAATGGAGCAGAAAATGATTCCCACCTCCGCGAGCTTCTGCTTGTAGGTGGTGGCTACGGATACGCTGTCAAAAATTACATCAACCGCCACGCCCGCCAAAGCCGCGCGCTCATGCATGGGCACCCCCAGCTTCTCAAAGGTACGAAGCAGCTCAGGATCGACTTCATCCATGCTGTTGAGCTTCTTTTTCGGCTTGGGCGCAGCGTAGTAGCTGATCGCCTGAAAATCGATCTGCGGATACTTGACATTAGGCCATGCCGGCTCTTCCATCTTGAGCCATTGCTGATAGGCTTTGAGCCTGAAATCAAGGAGCCATGCGGGCTCGTTTTTCTTGGTCGAAATGAGCCGGATAGTATCTTCGTTAAGGCCTTTTGGCGCGACATCCGACTCGATTTCGGTAATGAAACCGTGTTTGTATGGCTGATTGACCAGATTCTGTAAGACTGCACTCATGAGATTCGCTCCAATATCGGAATGTCTTTTCTTTTAGTAGAGGACAATCCTTTGCTACGAATACTGCCGCTCCTGTTATCCCGGTTTCCGGCACCCACTTCCAAGTGGCTAAACCTTGGCCGGTTCTTCTTTCACACTGAAGCTTTCACCGCAGCCACAGGTATTATCCACGTTGGGGTTCTCAAACCTGAATGATTCGTTCAGCCCTTCTTTGACAAAGTCAATTCGTGAGCCATCAAGAAATGGCAGAAAATCGACATCAACCACTACATGAGCGTTACAGGACTCGAACATCCGATCACTCTCGCGCAGCTCATCTGCATAAGCATAGGTATAGGCAAATCCGGAGCACCCCACCTTCTTGACCCCGACTCGCAGGGCCAATCCCTTGCCCCGCTTCGCGAGCTGCTTCTGAATCTGTTTCGCTGCGTTTTCAGTCAGTTTTATTGCCATCGCCATTCTCCACCTGCCCCATGCGATTATGACAACGAAAGTAAGCGTTCGGCATTCAAAATTGGAGTCAGGCAGAAATTACAGCGCGACTCCGGTCGGGCATGACCTTTTCAGGCGCAACCTTTCGCATATCCAGCATCTGCACAACACCCGCCTCTCTTGCCTTCCGCCATTCCTCTCTTTCCCTCTGCTCATCGACCAGTTGTTTCAGCGTGACTGCGCCAAGATGGTCGAAAATCAGTTCGTTGAGTTTTGTCCACAAGTCGTGCGTCATGCATTTCCTGTCGTTGTGGCAATTCTCCTTTCCATTGCACTGGGTTGAATCGATAGGCTCGTCAACCGCGAGAATGATCTCGGCAACCGACACTTGCCCCATGTCTTTCGCAAGACAATAGCCGCCACCCGGGCCTCTTACACTATCGACAAGTCCGCGGGAACGCAGTTTGGCGAACAATTGCTCAAGATAAGATAGCGAGATTTGCTGACGCTGGCTGATTTCCGCAAGTGTCACAGGACGCGTCCGACGTTGCAGCGCGAGATCGAGCAACGCCGTTACTGCAAACCGTCCTTTGGTTGTTAGCCTCATGATGAACTCCTCTTTGCTCTCGATGGATTCATGGATTAAGTAGATAGGTTCAGAAATATCTTAGTCAGCAGAAGTCCAATAGACGACTGATTTAGTCAACTATAAGATACCTGATTGATTTAGTCAACTATACAGGCATCATTTCTGAAAATATACAATGCGGGAATGAATCCTCTATCGATATCAAATCGCTATCGATAGAATAGCGGAGTTCCGCAACGAACCCGTCGTATCATATTGCCCGACGAAGTCTGACCGGCCAGAAATCCTATGAATCCCGTCATTCCGGGCCTGACCCGGAATCCCGGCCAGATCAATAATGGCATGCTTTGAACGTCACTGAATACTGGCTTCCGTCGGCATGACGTTCGCGTTCGTACTATTTGCTCACCGAATCATCAATAATGACTTCATTCCATGCGATTCAGGGATAGCGAACAGTCCGCTCAGGGGAGACGCGGCGTAGCCTCATATGCGCCTCCACCAGTTCAATAGCCTGGTGCCGGAACTGATTTCCCTCTGTATCCTTCACCCACATGTGCAACAACCCGATAAAGAACAGATGGGTATCAATGGCCAGTTGCACCGGATCGTGAGATGAATGCAGTAACTCCTGAGCCCTGGCACGTTCGTAAACCAGCCTCAACTTCTCCGAAATACGCGCACAGTTGAATAAAATCTGCTGCAAGACCATGGCGAATTCATCCACGTACTCGCACTTGATCATCATGATTTCGTATATCTGGCGGGTCTCCTTGCTATCCGCCAGCACCTGGATCGTGCCGCACAGGAAATTTTCGATACAGGTGAGAGGATCGTCCACGCCTTCAACCAGCAGGGTATCGTCCATGCGATCGATGAGAGGCAGGAATACCTGCTCGCGCATGGCCTGAATCAGATCGATTTTATTGTTGAAATGCCAGTAGATCGCTCCCCGCGTGACGCCGGCCTCGCGCGCGATATGCTCCATGGTGGTACGGGCGACACCTCGCTCCAGAAAAACCTGGCGCGCCGCATCTATAAGGCGCTGCCGTGTTAATTCCGCATTTTCCTTGGTTTTTCGGACCATGTACGAATCGCTCTTTACATCTGTGAAGGTTGGTTTATAATTTACATACATACACGTATGTATGCAAGTTCCAAATTTAGCTGCACGGAGCATGATGACAGCCACGCAGGATTATAAAAGCAAACCCGGCAGCTCTTTAATGTTCAGCCAGGGAAAAACGCCCGGCCTGCTGCACGCCGTCATGCGGCTTGCCATAAGCATTGCCGCGGGCATCGTCCTGATCGTTACGGTGCCGGGCTGTGGCAAGAAGCCTGAAACGCCCCCTCATCCACCGGCCCTTCCCGTAAGTGTAATCGAGGTTCAACCTACCAGCGTACCCATCAGCGCCGAAGCCGTGGCCCAGACCGAAGGCGCTAAGGAGGTCGAAATACGTCCCCGCGTGGGGGGCATTCTGCTCAAACGCCTGTATGAGGAAGGCGCGGCGGTAAAAGCGGGTCAGTCTCTGTTTCTGATTGATCCGGTACCCTACCGATATGCGCTTGCTCAGGCGAAGGCGCAACTGGCAGAACAGAAAGCACGCATCATTCAGACCGAGCGCGAAGAAAAACGCCTGAAAGACCTGCTGGATACGCAGGCAATCAGCCAGCGCGAGTATGATAACGCGGTCTCCGATAACGCGATTGCGCATGCCGCGCTCCAGCAGGCCGAGGTGCGCGTGCGCGATGCGGAACTCAGTCTCTCCTATACCTCTGTAACCGCCCCGGTCAACGGCATTTCGGGCCGCTTCCAGTTTTCGGAAGGCGCGCTGGTGGAAGCCAACAACAGCCTTTTGACCACGCTGGTGCAATTGTCGCCGATCTGGGTGCGTTTCAGCCTGTCGAGTAACGAACTGATGCAGCTCGGCGGTCCCCTGACGGAGAAAAAAGTAAAACAGGTGACTTTGATATTGCCGGACGGCTCGGAATACGAAAAGAAAGGGGAACTGAATTTCGCTGCCAGCCAGATCGACCCGCTGCTGGGCACGCAACAACTGCGCGCCACGTTCGAAAATGTCGGACAGCGATTGCTGCCGGGACAGTTTGTCAGGGCGAAAGTGGTCATTGGCCAACGTGACGGTGTATTCCTCGTCCCACAGAGCGCAATACAAACGTCTGACCGCGGTCAGTCAGTGTATGTGATCAACGAAAAAAACGAAGCGACTCTGCAGCCGGTGATTACCGGGAAGTGGATGGGTACGGACTGGGTAATCCTTGACGGACTCAAAGCCGGCGATAAAGTCATTGTCGATAACATCATCAAGCTTCGTCCCGGCTCGCCCGTTTCCCCTCACGCGCCCGGAGAAGCACCGGGAATATCCCCTGCCCAGCTGGATTCCGGTTCCGGCAAAGCCGCTTGAGCAAAAAACCGGGCGGAAAACCCCCGGATAAATCATGACCAGATTTTTTATTCTGCGACCGATATTTGCGTCGGTTATCTCCATTATCATCGTCCTTGCCGGCCTTGCCGCCGCCTTGCAGCTCCCCATTGCGCAATATCCGGAAATCGCGCCGCCTACGGTGCTCATAACCGCGACCTATCCCGGTGCCAGCGCTGAAACCTTGACCAAAACAGTGGCCGCTCCTATCGAAGAGCAATTGAGCGGTGTCCAGGATCTTTTATATTTCAGCTCAAGCGCCGACTCCAGCGGAACGCTGACCATTACTGCAACGTTCGAGGTCGGCACGGACGTTGATCAGGCTACTTTCAATATCAGTAACCGCGTAAATATCGCGCTTCCGCGATTACCGGATGAAGTGCGCCGCACCGGCCTGAAAATTGAGAAGCGCTCCAACGACATCCTGATAGTTTTCATGCTGATCTCGACCGAGAAAGGCAAATATGATCCGCTCTATCTCAGCAACTATGCCACGCTCAACATAATGGATGAGCTGAGGCGTACGGATGGAGTGGGTGATGCCACTGTCTTTGGCGGCCAGGATTATTCCATGCGCATCTGGCTGCATACCGATCGCATGGCCCAACTGGGCGTGACTACCACGGACATCACTGCCGCTATCCAGGCGCAGAACGCGCAATATGCTGCCGGCAAGATCGGTCAGGAACCGGCTCCGCCTGACCAGCAATTGATTTACACCGTAAATGCAAGAGGTCGGCTGATAACACCTGAACAGTTCGGCGATATCATTTTGCGCGCGGATGGCCCGCGCGGGGTCCTCTACCTCAAGGATGTCGCCCGTATTGAACTGGGGGCGCAAAGCTATGATGTTCGCACGGCCTTGAATGGTCAGCCTGGCGCCGGCATTCCCGTCTTCCTGCAACCCGGGGCGAATGCGCTCGACACGAAAAACGCGCTGGTCGCCAAAATGGAAGAGCTGAAGAAACACTTTCCGGAGGGAATGGACTACGTAGTGCCGTACGATACCAGTCTGTTCGTCAAAGCTTCGATGTGGGAGGTGGTCAAGACGCTCGGCGAAGCGATGGCGCTCGTTCTGCTGGTTGTTTATCTGTTCCTGCAAAGCTGGCGCGCCACGCTGATTCCCATTATTGCCGTGCCCATTTCCCTCGTGGGCACTTTCGCCGGATTGTGGGTATTCGGCTTCTCCATCAACACCCTTACACTTTTCGCCATGGTGCTTTCCATTGGCATTGTGGTGGATGATGCAATCGTCGTATTGGAAAATATCGAGCGGCTGATGGACGAAGAGAAGCTGCCGCCGCTGAAAGCTGCCATTCGCTCCATGGAACAGGTCGCAAGCGCGGTGGTTGCGATTGTCCTGGTACTGTGCGCGGTATTTGTACCGGTCGCATTCATGGGGGGAATCGCAGGTGAATTGTATCGCCAGTTCGCAGTCACCGTGGCCGTGGCGGTAACCATTTCCGGCCTGGTGGCACTGACCTTGACGCCTGCCTTGTGCGCTATTCTGCTCAAGCATACCCACGGTGAATCCCGGTTCTTTCTTGCGTTCAACAGCGGTTTTCAGCGGGTGACGAATTTTTATATCCGCATGGTCAATATCACGCTGCGCCATAAGGTTATCGGTGCCTTCGTATTCCTGGGCATCATTGCCTTATCGGCCTATCTGTTCAAAACAGTACCGGAAAGTTTCGTGCCGCCGGAAGATCAGGGCTATGTCGTCACCGCAACCATCCTGCCGGATGGAGCTACGCTCGCCAGAACAACGAAAACCGCGGAGTCGGTTCGGGCGGGCATTGCGGATGATCCAGCCGTGGCCCATCAATTCGTTGTAAACGGCTTCGATCTGATCGGTGGCGGAAATAAAACCAGTTCTGCTACCATGTTCGTCGCATTCAAGGACTGGTCGGAGCGGAAGGCAACAGCGGAGGATATCATCCAGAAGCTGATGGGTATCGGAATGCAGCAGCCGGATGGAATCGCGATCTCCTTCAACCCGCCCACCATCCGCGGGCTGGGAACCGCAGGCGGCTTCGAAGTCTATGTGCAAAGCCGGGGGGGCGCTAATCCGGTTCAATTATCCACAGTGGTGAACAACCTTATCGCTGCACTGAACCAGGAACCGAGGCTGGCCGGCATCAATACCTTCTTCCGTCCCACCGTGCCGCAATTCTTCATTGAAGTGGATGAGGAAAAAGCGATTTCTCAGCAAGTGAGAATCGCGGACATTTACGCCACGCTGCAAAGTACGATGGGTTCGCTGTATATCAACGATTTCAATTACTCCGGTCGTACCTACCGGGTGCAAATGCAGGCAGAACCGCAATACCGGATGCATCCCGAGGATCTCGGCAGGGTGTATGTACGCTCACAATCCGGCGCGATGGTGCCCATGTCCGCCCTCAGCAAACTCAGCACCATTGTGGGCGCGGAGCAGCTCGAGCGCTACAACGGCCTCCTTGCCGCAAAAATTCTGGGAGGCGGCGCACCTGGTGTAAGTTCAGGCGACGCTATCCGGCTTGTAGAGGAGATTGCGGCAAAAAATTTGCCCGATGACTACCAGATTGCGTGGACGGGACAGGCTTATCAGGAAAAGCGGACCGGCTCAGCCGCAATTTTTGCCTTCAGCTTCGCGATCATAATGGTATTTCTCATTCTTGCTGCCCAGTTCGAGACCTGGGCCCTGCCGCTCGCCGTTATCATGGCGGTGCCTTTTGCTCTTGCGGGCGCCCTGCTTGCCGTTTTGGCCCGAGGCATGCCGAACGATATCTATTTTCAAATCGGCCTGATCACGCTCATCGGCCTCGCTGCAAAAAATGCCATTCTGATCGTCGAGTTTGCTACGCAGAAAATGGCTGAGGGTCTGCCTGTGGCACAGGCAGCGGTTGAAGCGGCGCGTTTGCGTTTCCGGCCCATCGTCATGACGTCCATGGCTTTTGTGCTGGGTATCGTGCCGCTGCTGATCGCCACGGGGGCAGGGGCTGCCGCGCGTCGCTCCATGGGGACCGGCGTGTTTGGGGGAATGCTGCTTGCCACTTTTGTTGCAACAATATTTATTCCCTTGTTTTTTACGTGGCTTTCGCGCAAAAATAAAGGTAGGCCAGTCGAAAACCTGTCGCAGGAAACATCATGAAAAACATCGTGGCGAGCCATCGTGGCATGAGAGAGCGCCTGCGGAGCAGGATGGGGTTGTTGCTCTCGACTCTGCTCCTTGCATCCTGCGCAATGGGACCTGACTATATTCGCCCTCATATCGAAACATCCGAAAAGTTTCGCATGGCGCAGACGGAAGGGCAATCCATTGCGAACCTGTCCTGGTGGGAATTGCTGCATGATAATCAACTGCAACAGCTCATCCGTCTCGCGCTGGCCCAGAACAAGGATCTCAAGCAGGCGGTAGCAAGCGTTGAAGAGCTGGAGGCACGCCTTGCTACTGCACGCATGGATTTCCTTCCCAAGATGGACGCAAATGCCAATGCACCTGCTTTCGGAACCCTTGGAGGATTCAAATTCCCTGGATTTCCCACACCTTACAGCTATTTCGGACAGGCGACCCTGAATTGGGAAATTGATATCTGGGGTCGCATTCGCCGTTCGAACGAAGCCGCCCTAGCTGACTTGATGGCGCGGGAAGAAAACCGGCGCGCTGTGGTCCTGACCCTGGTAAGTTCGGTAGCGCAGGCGTATTTCGATCTCCTGCAATTCGATATGCAGATGGGTATTGCGCGCAATGCCCTGCACTCATGGGAGGAGTCGGTGGCGCTTGCGCGAGCCCAACTGCGGGGAGGTGTCATTTCCAGGCTTGACCTCGACCAGTTCGAAGCTGAGCGCGCAAATGCAGCCACCCGGGTGGCAGAACTGCAACGGCTGACTGCCCAGAAGGAAAACGAACTGAGTGTATTGGTGGGGAGAAATCCGGTTTCGATAGAACGGGGACGCTCTCTCACGGAGCAGTTGCTAGCGCCAGAGGTGCCAGCCGGACTTCCTTCTGAACTGTTGCAGCGCCGCCCCGACATCCTGCAGGCGGAACAAACCCTTGCAGCGGCAACCGCCCGGATTGGCGCAGCCAAGGCGGCGCGATTTCCCAAGCTCAATATTACCGGTTTCCTGGGCGTGGCAAGTCCGGCGCTGTCCAATCTCCTCCTTTCAGGGAGCGAATTCGGGGTAGGCGGGTTGGGTCTGGCTGTTCCATTGATCAACGCGCAGGCTTTAGGGATGGAGCAGCGCGCAGTGGAAGCACAGGCCAGGCAGATGCTTGCCCAGTACGAACAAACCATACTGCTCGCCTTCAGGGAAGTCGAGGATGCCCTGATCGCGGTAAGCACCGCCAACGAGCAGCGCAAGGCGCAGGAACAGCAGGTGAATGCACTGCGCTCGGCTCTGCATATCGCCGATCTGCGGTATAAGGGTGGTATTACCAGTTACGTGGACGTGCTGCTGGCCAAACGTAACCTGTTCGATGCCGAATTTGCGCTTACGGCAACCCGCCGCCTCCATCTGATATCCGTGGTCCAGCTTTACAAGGCACTCGGCGGCGGATGGACGCCTGTCTGACGGCATCGGGAACAGTCTGGCGATCCGAAACCTGGCCCGCCATAAAAAAATACAGATTATCATCACCCTCAATCAGCTTATTGTTGCTCCTCCCTTTTCCGCAGCCGACAGGAGACGTACATGAATCTGTCTCGCCCGTGGTTCCTTTCCAGCGGCGTATCTGTCGCCTCTCTAGCCGCCGGACTCATCCTGATCTCCTTTGCCGGTTGTTCCCAGAAAGCATCCCCTCCTCCCCAAGCTGTCCCCGAAGTGGAGGTGATTACCGTCACCACGCAAACTGTTCCCGACGAGCCTGAGTTTATCGGGCAAACACAGGCTTTTCGTCCCGTCGAGATTCGCCCGCAGGTAACGGGAATAATCAAGAAAGTTTTTTTTACAGAGGGGACAAATGTCAAGAAGGGCAACAAACTTTACCTGATCGATCCGGTACCCTTCGAGGCGAACTATTTCAGCGGAAAGGCGAGAGTCGCGCAGGCCCAGGCTCGCGTCGTTCAGGCAGAGCAGGAAGAAGCGCGCGTAAAACCGCTGCTCGAGGAACAGGCTGTCAGCCGCAAGAGTGTCGATGACGCAGTCGCGGAAACACTGGCAGCCAAAGCAGGGCTGGAGGCGGCGCAAAGTGATCTGATCAGGGCGAAATTCGATCTGGACAATACGATCATCACAGCCCCGGTAAACGGACGGATAGGACGCAGCCATTTCTATGAAGGGCGCCTGGTATCCGCCCAGACAACTCTGCTCACCACCATCGACCAGCTTGATCCCATGTACGTCAATGTCAATGTTCCCGAAAGCTATCTTCTCAGAAGGCGGCGTGAGCTGGCGGAGAAGAAAGTGCAAAGGCCGGATATTTTCCAGTTGCGGGGAGTGATCACCTTTTCCGATGGAAGCGTGTACCCGCAGGAAGGCGTGCTTGATTTCTCCGACGTATCCATACGACCGGAAACCGGCACGCTGGAGGGAAGATTCACGTTTCCGAACCCGGAAGGAGGTTTTTCTCCGGGACAATCCTATTTTTATCCGGGACAATTTGTTCATGTCCGTGTCAAGGGATATATCCGGACAGAGGCGATCCTGATTCCGCAACGGGCTGTGCAACTGGGACCCCAAGGTTCCTTCGTCTATATCGTCGATGCCGAGAGCAAGGCCCAGTCCCGACCCGTCACAGCGAGCTCATGGCATGGCAAAGACTGGTTGATCGAAAACGGCCTTCGCCCAGGCGAGCAAGTGGTCGTGGAAGGATTACACCGGATCCAGCCAGGAAACCCGGTGAAGGCCATCCCCTACAAAGAGGATCGCTCCGCGAGTGAAATGAGCAGGAAATCGTCATGAACTCCCGCTTTTTTATTGATCGTCCAATTTTCGCGTCCGTCCTCTCCATCATTATTGTCGTGGTGGGGCTCGTTGCGCTGAGAAGCCTGCCGATCGCGCAGTTCCCGGAAATCACGCCACCCATGGTGCAGATCGACGCCGATTATCCCGGGGCGAGCGCAGAAGTTGTTGCGGAATCCGTCGCGCGCCCCATCGAGGTCCAGCTTCCGGGTATCGATAATCTTCTTTATTACGAATCCACCAGCTCGAACGACGGACATATGACCATGAAGCTCACGTTCGAGATCGGAACGGACGTGGATATCGCGCAGGTCCAGACACAGAACAGGCAGCGCCTTGCCGAACCGCAACTTCCGGACGAAGTCGTGCGCCAGGGTATCACCGTGAAAAAAACCTCGCCTGATCTTCTGGCGGTCATTGCCCTGAGTTCTTCCGACCCACGGCACGATACCATTTACCTCTCGAACTACGCGCTGCTGCGGGTTCTTGACAACGTCAAGCGCCTTCCGGGCGTAGGGGATGCAATTATCTTCGGCAGCCAGAATTACTCCATGCGGCTGATCCTGGATCCTGTCCGCATGGCGCAACTGGACCTCACTCCCACCGATATCGCGGCTGTGGTACGTGAGCAGAACCGGGATTTCCCTGCTGGCAGAGTAGGACGGGAACCTTCGCCCAAGGGAACAGAGCTTACCATTCCGGTCATTACCCAGGGTCGCATGAGTGAAGTGAAGGAATTCGAGGATATGATCGTAAGGGCGTATCCCGATGGTTCCATGGTGCGAATGCGGGACGTAGCGCGAGTGGAACTGGGGGCGCAATCGTATGATCTCGAAGGGAGATGGAACGGAAAGCCCAATACCTTTCTTCTGACTTTTCTTGCCCCCGGCGCCAACGCGCTCGATACGGTTCACCGGGTGCGCCAGGAAATGGACAAGCTCGCGCGCAGTTTCCCAGCGGGCGTCTCCTACGACATACCCTATGACACTACCATATTCATCGACGTTTCCATCAAGGAAGTCCTGAAGACGCTGATCGAAGCAACGCTCCTTGTCATACTGGTCGTTTTTGTTTTTCTGCAAAGCTGGAGAGCGACGATCATTCCAGCAGTCGCGGTTCCTATTTCACTGATCGGAACCCTGGCGGGAATGGCAGCGCTTGGGTTTTCAATCAATACCCTGACTCTGTTCGGCATGGTGCTTGCAATCGGGATCGTGGTGGATGATGCGATCGTCGTGGTGGAAAATGTCGAGCGGCATATGCAGGAGGGGTTGCTCCCCAAAGAGGCGGCCAGGATCGCCATGGATGAAGTGGCGGGCCCCGTCATTGCCATCGTCCTGGTGCTGGGGGCGGTGTTTGTTCCGGTCGCCTTTTTGGGTGGAATCACCGGCGAATTATACAAACAGTTTGCGATTACCATCGCTCTGTCCGTTGCGATATCGGGCTTCGTGGCGCTTACTCTGAGTCCCGCGCTCTGTGCGCTTATTCTCAAGCCGGGGCATGGGGAGCCCGCAAAGTACTGGAAGCTGTTCAACCGGTCGTTTGACTGGATGCAGACACGCTATACAAACGGCGTCGGGATGATATTGAAACGATCCATGATCGCTCTCTGCATTTTTGCCGTCATGATATTCGTCCTCCTTGGCCTGTTCAGAACGGTCCCCGGCAGTTTTCTCCCGGAAGAAGATCAGGGCTATTTCATTACCGTTGTCCAGTTGCCGGACGGTGCTTCCAAGGAACGCACGATTGATGTATTGAGCAAAGTAGAGCAATACTTCCTGTCGATTCCAGCGGTACACTCAACAGATGCGCTGGCCGGGCAGAACTTCGTGTTCGGCACACGGGGAGCGAATCAGGCGACGATGTTCGTTCCGCTCCAGTCCTGGGATACGCGCAAGAGTGCCGGGGAGCATGTCACCGGCCTTATCGCATCCGCCTTCCAGGAGTTTGCAAAGATACCCGAAGCGCTGATTCTTGCCTTCAATGCCCCATCCATCCGGGGACTGGGCTCCACTGGAGGCTTCTCCCTGCAAGTACAGGATCCAAGCGGAGGGGATTTCACGGAATTTGCCGAGATTACCCAGCAGTTCATCACCAAGGCCGTGGAACATCCTGCTATCGCCGCTGCCAGCACCAATTTTCGCGTAAGTGCGCCCCGGCTTTACGCTCGCGTGGACCGGGAACGTGCCAAAGCCCTGGGGGTGCCGATTTCTGAAGTCTTCGACAGCATGCAGGCTTATTTCGGTAACCTTTATGTCAACGACTTCGTGAAATATGGCCGCATCTATCGCGTCCAGACAGAGGCTCTGCCGGAGTACCGATCGAACCCGGACGATATCGAGAAGATTTACGTGCGTGCACAGAACGACAAAGGCCACGTCATGATTCCACTGAATTCGGTGATCACCACCGAATTCACCAGCGGGCCTGATCCCGTCACCCACTTCAACGGATTCAATTCCGCACTCGTGCTGGGCGGCGCCGCGCCCGGCTACAGCTCGGGGCAGGCCCTCGATGCGCTGGAACAGATCGCAGATGAGGTATTGACACCAAAAGGTTATACGATCGACTGGAGCGGAATATCCTTTCAGGAACGCCAGGCAGGAGGGAAATCGGTTCTGGTATTCGCCTTCGCCTTGCTCATGGTCTTTCTGGTGCTGGCCGCCCTTTACGAGAGCTGGTCAGTTCCGCTTGCAGTGATTCTTGCAATCCCGTTCGGAATTTTAGGCGCATTACTGGCTATCTGGGTTCGTGAATTGACCAACGATATCTATTTCCAGATCGGACTGGTGACATTGATCGGATTATCCGCGAAGAACGCGATCCTGATCGTGGAATTCGCCAATCAGCGATATGCGAATGGGGAACCCCTGCTCGATGCGGCGCTGGAGGCCGCACGGCTTCGTTTCCGTCCCATTATCATGACTTCCATGGCTTTTATCCTGGGCGTGTTTCCGCTGGTGATCGCTTCCGGCGCAGGCGCCGCCAGCCGGAATTCCATCGGGACGGGTGTTTTCGGGGGAATGCTGGCCGCGACCTTTCTTGCCATCTTTTTCGTGCCTCTCTTTTTCGTAGTGATAAGAAAAATGACCCATCGGCGCAGCCAACCAGGGGTTGGAGCGTCCCATGCGACATCGGGTAATCCTCCTTCCACCGTTGAAAACGAGTGAGCATGCGGAACGAACGGCATATGTAATATGTACACCGGCAGCCTTCCGTTCTTGGAGGCAGACGTAGATGAATTTACTCTCTAGTCACCTGAGGCTGAGGGTTTTCCAGCGAGTTCTACATCCGCTTTCCTGATTAGCTGTCTGTAAAATCGCTTCTCACTTCCCCCTGATTTATCGCCTGCGATAAGCACAATGGCTCTTTGTTCTGGATCGAAGGCAAAAACCGCCCGCCATACCTACACTATTTAAGGAATGAAAAAAGACAATTCTAATGAAAAGCGTGGTATCAAAATGCGAGAGCAGGATGAGGAAAAAGGATGAAGCTTCCGGATACCTTACAGCCAGACTTGGATTCTTGAGCAGTGCGAGGCTCGCGAGCGCCAGATTTTAACTGCGGGAAGAAAGCCCGCCCCTGTCACGCCATAAGTTTCACCTGGTATTTGCTGATCTCGCCCAACTGACATCAACGACATTTTGGCCTAAACTGAAGATAGCGTAGTCTTTCAGAGCCTTTCTTTCAGAGACTATCGCAGGAATTTGTGATTCATGATTTTTGGTAGCCGCTATTGGATGAATCTAACCGAGGAGACATCACCATGACACAAAAACGAAAAATGAAGCTTATTATTGCAACCATTCCTTTTTTAATGGCCACGGGCAGTCTCGCAACCAATGCCAATGCAAGTGAACATGAAGGAGGAAGCGATGCTTCTGTAATGAAAAGAGAAGCAGACGGTAGTGTCAGTAAAAAAGAATTCATGAAACACCACGAGTGGATGTTTGACCAAAATGACAAAAACCATAACGGTAAGCTTGAACCCGATGAAATGAAAAACCTGCACAAAATGGTGAGTAAAATGCATGAGCGCTTTGAACAGGAATATAGACAAAAAAAATAGCTAACGTATAGGAATTTATTCGAAGCCTTAGCCGACAGTATTTTTACTCTGTCGGCTAAGGCTTGGGGTGTTTAGTCCCGCAGTCAAAATGAGGCTTCAGCCCGGTTGTGTGACATCAATCCGCGAGCCTCTTTCAGCAGAAATTCCTGGAATGCCTGCGCAACGCTGGAGAGCCGCTTGTGCTTTCGATGAACGATATGCCAGTAGCGCATGATGGGAAAATCCTCGACATCGAGAATCTTCAACCGTTTCGTTTCCAGTTCCAGTTCCACTGTATGCAGCGAGGTGATGCCCAGACCCATACCCGCCTGGACCGCCTGCTTGATTGCCTCGCTGGTGTCGGTTTCCATTCCCCTGTTGAGTGAAATATGGTGTGATGCGAAAAAACGCTCCATCGCGCCGCGTGTGCCGGAGCCTGGCTCCCGCACGAGAAATGTTTCCTGCTCCAGCCGCTTGACTGGAATCTTCCGCACCTTGCATAAGGGATGCTGCGGCGGAGCGATGACAACCAGGGGATTCTCCATGAATGATTCGGTTGCAATATCCAGATCTTCCGGCGGCTGGCCCATGATGGCAAGATCGATTACATTGTCGGACAGTTGCTTGAGCACTATTTCACGATTGGATACGTTGAGGCTGACAGTAATATCCGGGTAGCGCTGGCAGAACTTGGCCAGTAGATGTGGGGCAAAATAGTTGGCGGTGCTAACCACTGAAATATTGAGCCTGCCTCGTTCCAGCCCTTTCAGTTCATCAAGCGCCAGTTCCATGTCTGCCAGCTGCTGGGAGATGGCACGGCTGTAATGATAAAGTTCGCGCCCCGCGTCGGTCAGGTAGATTTTTTTACCCATCTGCTCGAACAACGGAAGCTCAACAGCGTCTTCCAGTTGCTTGATCTGCATGGAGACTGCCGGCTGGGTAAGATGCAGAGCCTCTGCCGCGCGGGAAAAACTCAGATGGCGGGCAACCGATTCAAAGACCTTTAACTGCCGCAGCGTAATATGCAGCATCTTGCCTCTGGTTGGTGGGAGAGCGAAAGCATATAAGCAAAATGTTATCATAACAATCAAAACATGTGACTGTTATTTATAGTAATACCCGTTACAATTCTTTTCGTAGCACCTTTATCTACCCTTACGAGGAGAACTGCCATGAGTGAAGCAATTACCGGCGCCGAGCGATACAAATCCGGCGTAATCCCCTACAAGAAAATGGGTTACTGGGAGCCTGACTATGTGCCCAAGGATACCGACGTTATCGCCATGTTCCGTATCACGCCCCAGCCAGGAGTGGAGCCCGAGGAGGCAGCAGCGGCGGTAGCGGGTGAGTCTTCCACCGCAACCTGGACCGTTGTGTGGACCGACCGGCTGACTGCGTGCGAACTTTATCGCGCGAAAGCCTATCGTACCGACCCCGTGCCCAATACCGGCGAAGGCACCAAGACCGAACAGCAGTATTTCGCCTACATCGCCTATGACCTGGACTTGTTCGAGCCAGGCTCCATCGCCAACCTGACGGCCTCCATCATCGGCAACGTGTTCGGCTTCAAGGCTGTGAAAGCGTTGCGTCTCGAAGACATGCGCATTCCGGTCGCCTATCTGAAGACCTTCGATGGTCCCGCAACCGGCATCATCGTAGAGCGCGAGCGCCTCGACAAATTCGGCCGGCCGCTGCTCGGCGCCACCACCAAGCCGAAACTGGGTCTTTCCGGCCGCAACTACGGCCGCGTGGTATATGAAGGACTCAAGGGTGGTCTTGATTTCATGAAAGACGACGAGAACATCAACTCGCAACCCTTCATGCACTGGCGTGACCGCTTCCTGTACTGTATGGAAGCAGTCAACAAGGCTTCTGCCGCTACCGGTGAAGTCAAGGGTCACTACCTGAACGTTACCGCAGGTACCATGGAACAAATGTATGAGCGCGCGGAATTCGCCAAGTCCCTTGGCTCCGTCATCATCATGATCGACCTCGTGATCGGCTACACCGCGATCCAGTCGATGGCCAAGTGGGCGCGCAAGAACGACATGATCCTGCACCTGCACCGTGCCGGCAACTCCACCTATTCCCGCCAGAAGAACCATGGCATGAACTTCCGCGTCATCTGCAAGTGGATGCGGATGGCAGGCGTGGATCACATCCACGCAGGCACCGTGGTGGGCAAGCTGGAAGGCGATCCCCTCATGATCAAGGGCTTCTACGACACCCTGCGCGACCGCCACACACCGGTAAGCCTGGAGCATGGACTGTTCTTCGAGCAGGACTGGGCTTCGCTGAACAAGGTCATGCCGGTTGCTTCGGGCGGTATCCATGCAGGCCAGATGCACCAATTGCTGGATTATCTCGGCGAAGACGTGATACTGCAGTTTGGTGGCGGCACCATCGGACACCCGCAGGGCATTCAGGCTGGCGCTGTCGCCAATCGTGTGGCGCTGGAGGCAATGGTCATGGCGCGCAACGAAGGTCGCGACTATGTGAAGGAAGGTCCCCAGATTCTGGAAGAAGCCGCCAGATGGTGCACGCCGCTCAAGCAGGCGCTGGATACGTGGAAGGACATCACCTTCAACTATGAATCCACCGACACCGCCGACTTCGTGCCGAGCGAAACGGCCAGCGTTTAATCGTATCAAGGAGAAACCACATCATGATGACCAATTTTCAAAACCGTCTCACGCAAGGGCAATTTTCTTTTCTGCCCCCGCTGACGGACAAGCAGATTTCGGCGCAAATCAAATACGCGCTGAAAAACAACTGGGCCATCGGGATTGAATATACCGATGATCCGCATCCCCGCAACACGTATTGGGAAATGTTCGGTAACCCGATGTTCGACCTGAAGGACCCCGCAGGTATCCTGCAGGAGATCAACGATTGCCGCAAGACCTATCCGAACCACTACATCCGTGTCACGGCTTTCGACTCATCGCGCGGTGTGGAAAGCCCGGCGATGTCCTACATCGTCAACCGCCCGAAGAACGAGCCTGGCTTTGGCGTGGTGCGTCAGGAAGTGGATGGCCGGCAAGTCCGCTATACCATCCATTCCTACGCAACGGAAAAACCGGAAGCCGAGCGGTACTGATGATTTCCTCCCCTTCCCCGGAAGGGGAGAGCCAACTTCGGACAAGACGGCGGGCGCTTTAACCGGCCCGCTGCCTCAACCAGTCTGATTTCCCTGATAATTCCATGTAAGGCCACTTTCCGGTAAACCAATAACCGAGGTACGGGTCCTAATATTTTATTTCCTTTTGGTGGATCAAACGTGACAACACAACTGAAAGAAATTCCCCTTTCCGATACCGGTTCCATCGATCTGGAAGCCGAGTTTCAAGCATCCAACATCAAGGAAGTACTGGATAAGCTTGATCGCGAGCTGATTGGCTTGAAACCGGTGAAAACCCGCATCCGCGAAACCGCGGCCCTGTTGCTGGTGGACCGTGTCCGCAAGAAACTGGATCTCACTGCCGGTGCGCCCAGCCTGCACATGTCGTTCACTGGCAATCCGGGCACCGGAAAAACCACGGTGGCGCAGCGTATGTCCGAGATCCTGCACCGCCTGGGCTATGTGCGTGAAGGGCATCTTGTTTCCGTGACCCGCGACGATCTGGTAGGTCAATATATCGGTCATACCGCCCCCAAGACCAAGGAAGTTATAAAAAAGGCCATGGGCGGCGTGCTGTTCATCGACGAGGCCTATTACCTCTACAAACCCGAGAATGAACGCGATTACGGGGCTGAGTCGATCGAAATCCTGCTGCAGGTGATGGAAAACAACCGGGACGATCTGGTTGTCATCCTTGCCGGTTACAAGGACCGCATGGACAAATTCTTCCGCAGCAATCCTGGCATGCGGTCGCGGATAGCTCATCACATCGATTTTCCCGACTATTCTCCGGATGAACTGGTGGCTATCGCCAAGCTTATGCTGGCATCACAGAATTACCGTTTCAGTACAGAAGCGGAAAAGGCCTTTGGCGAATACATCCGGTTGAGGATGAAAATGGATCATTTTGCCAATGCACGTTCCGTACGCAATGCTCTCGATCGCGCAAGACTGCGTCAGGCCAACCGCTTGTTCGAAGGAGCAAGGAAAAACCTGTCACGCACCGATCTGATCACCCTCGAAGCGGAGGATATCCGGGCAAGCCGTGTATTCCTGGAAGGCGCTGTTGATCTGGATGGAGATGAGGGCGCAAGCCGGGAATTATCCGAAGAATCGACATAAGCTGCTTCCATGGGTCAACCGGTATTGCAATACCTGGCAACTCAACATTGCAGCACGCATCGAACAAGGCGCCCGATTGGGCGCCTTTTTTATCAGCTTCCCTTGAGAATTATAGAAAGGGGTATGAACACGGGTATTTGCTCAACCAGCTGAAATCCAGTTTGTACCATCGGCCTTCAAGCGCGCCGGAAAGTGTTTTGCAGCACTTTGCGCCTCCGCTTCGCGCCATGTAGGCTTGGCTCCTGGCTTGCAGGATACGCAAATCCACTCTCAAAACACCTCGCCATTATCCCGTTGATCCGGCGATATCCAGCTAAGGGCGCGTTATACTCCTTCTGAACTACCCTCATTACCTGGAATTCAACGATGCGCCCTACCCGTCTGGAAAAGCCGCCCACCAACCGGAACGACTGGAAGACCGTCCGTACGCTGCTGCCCTATTTATGGGAATTCAAAGGCAGGGTAGTGGCGGCAGTGGTATTGATGTTCATGGCCAAGCTTGCCAACGTGGCAATACCACTGGTACTGAAAGAAATTATCGACGCGCTCGATCGTCCCCGCGCCCTGCTGGTCTTGCCGGTTCTGTTGCTGCTAGCGTATGGGCTCCTGCGCCTCTGCAGCACACTCTTCGGAGAGTTGCGTGACGCCGTGTTCGCCAAGGTAACCCAGCGCGCCATTCGCCGGGTGGCAATCAAGGTATTCAGCCATTTACATGCGCTGTCGCTGCGCTTTCACCTGCAAAGGCAGACGGGAGGAGTGTCGCGGGATATTGAACGGGGAAGCCGCGGTATTTCGTTTCTCCTCAATTTCATGCTGTTCAACATCCTCCCGACTCTGCTGGAAATCAGCCTGGTTGCAATCATCCTCATCTCCGGGTACAGCATCTGGTTTTCTGTGATCATCCTTGGCACGCTGGCGGCCTACATTGCGCTCACGCTCATCGTGACTGAATGGCGAATGATTTTTCGGAGAACCATGAATGACATGGATTCAAAAGCCAACACTCAGGCAATTGATAGCCTTCTGAACTACGAAACAGTCAAGTATTTCGGCAATGAATCCTGGGAAGCGCGGCGCTACGATGAGCACATGCAAAAATGGGAAATTGCGGCAGTTCGTAATCAGACATCTTTGGCCGCACTCAATTCGGGGCAGAGCGCCATCATAGCAATAGGAATAACTGCGCTGATGTGGCTTGCCGCCGACGGCGTGATTCAGGGTTCCATGTCATTGGGAGACCTGGTGCTCGTCAATGCTTACATGCTCCAACTCTATATGCCACTGCATTTTCTTGGATTCGTTTACCGGGAGATCAAGCATTCTCTGGCGGACATGGAAAAGATGTTCAATTTACTGGCGGAGAATGAAGAGATCCAGGATAAACGAGGTGCAGCAACCCTTATTGCCGGAAACGCACCCGTACGCTTCGAAGCGGTAAATTTCAGTTATGAACCGGACCGCCAGATTCTGTTTGATGTCAGCTTCGACATTCCGGCAGGACGCAGCGTCGCAGTAGTTGGTCACAGTGGATCAGGCAAGTCCACCCTCGCACGGTTACTCTTTCGCTTTTACGATGTCAGCAGCGGGCGCATTCTGATAAATGGGCAGGATATCAGGGATGTCACCCAGAGCAGCCTGAGAGCGGCGATAGGTATCGTTCCGCAGGACAGCGTGCTGTTCAACGATACCATTTATTACAATATTTCCTATGGCAACCCTAAGGCAAGCACTGAAGAAGTATTTGAAGCTGCAAGATCCGCTCATCTTCATGATTTCATCGAGAGTCTGCCGGACAAGTACCAGACCGTCGTTGGAGAAAGAGGGTTAAAACTTTCCGGCGGTGAAAAGCAGCGGGTAGCGATAGCTCGCGCAGTCTTGAAAAATCCCGGAATCCTTATCTTCGATGAGGCCACCTCCGCTCTGGATTCAAAATCGGAGAAAAGCATTCAGGGGGAGATGCGCCGTATCGCTGCCAATCGCACCACACTGACGATTGCCCACCGTTTATCCACCATCGTCGATTCCGATCAGATTCTGGTAATGGACCATGGTCGCATCGTCGAGCGCGGTACTCACCGGGAACTCCTCTCGATGAATGGAGCCTATACTTATATGTGGGAACTGCAGCAACAGGAAGAACAAACCAGACTTCAACTTGTAACCGGCGGTCTGGGACACAGGCTATAATAGGGTGTTCGCATCCGAGGATTCACATCCTGCGAAAAGGATATTATGACATCCCGATGACGCGAACCTGGAGTAAAAATCGACTTACGAAGATTGATCGCTTAATACACTATAACCGCCCCTCTTCTTATCTCAAAAATTGCCATGCAGACAGCTTCTCTCTCTGTATTTCCTCAGTACTTATTGCCTAAACACGCGCTGACACTGCTGGCTGGACGTATTGCCAATGCCGATGCCGGCAGTCTCACCACGCTTCTTATCCGCTGGTTTGTCTGGCGCTACGGTGTCAATATGGATGAGGCGGTCAATTCGGATATCCGCAGCTACCGAACCTTCAACGATTTTTTTACCCGCCCTCTGCTTCTGGAGAGCCGTCCGATATCCGACGCAGATTATGTTTGTCCAGCCGACGGCCTCGTAAGCCAGCTGGGTGTCATTTCCGGCGACCAGATATTTCAAGCCAAGGGACACAATTATTCCGCCGCTGCGCTGCTGGGAGGGGATACCCGGCTGGCGGAAAAATTTTATGGAGGCAACTTTGCCACACTGTATCTGAGCCCGAGGGATTACCACCGGGTCCATATGCCTGTAGATGCGCGTGTGACCCGAATGATCTATGTTCCGGGAGATCTGTTCTCCGTGAACGCGAAAACGGTCCGCGGTGTCCCGGGGTTGTTTGCCCGCAACGAGCGGGTGATTTGCATATTTGAATCGGAATTCGGACCATTTGCTTTAGTACTGGTGGGTGCCACTATTGTTGGGAGTGTGGCCACCGTATGGCATGGGGTGGTCAACCCGCGGGACTCGGAGGGCGCGCGCGATGTGCGCGAGTGGCGGTATGACTCATCGGATCTGGTGCTCAAGAAAGGGGATGAAATGGGCAGATTCCAATTGGGATCAACAGTGGTAATGTTATTCCCGAAAAACGAAATAGTGTTTAATCCGGCCTGGGCTCCCGGCCGAACCATACGGTTCGGGGAAACGATGGCGGCCAAAGCTGATCAAGCCAGATAGAGAGAAAAGAGAAGAGCGTTCCTCATTTCCCTTTCCCCCTTCCCTCTCGCTCGCAGAGACGGCGGGTTGGAGGCAGGCTGAAGAAGTGCTATCAGGAAGAATACGGGAAGTGACGGGCCTCCCTGATCTCTTTGATCTTCACGACGACCCGCACGCCCCGGAATGGAGCCGGGTGAACCACGAGCAGGCAGGTCATCTTTAACTGGAAAATATAAGGATCTCGCTCTCTCAGGCGATCGATCATGCCTGGGCCGTCTTCAATATAGGTTCGTCCGCAGCAGTGGGTTCCGGTTCCTGTTGAAATTCCTGGATGAGCTCCTGCCCTACCCTTAATAAGGTTTCCCTGAACTCCATCGCCACCTCCGGGTGCTGCAAGCCATAGGCGATGGTCGCCTCCAGGAAGCCTGCCTTGCTGCCGCAATCATAATGCTTCCCTTGGTAACGGTAGGCCAGGACAGATTCCAGCTTGAGAAGGCCGGAGATTCCGTCAGTAAGCTGAATTTCCCCTCCTGTTCCAGGGTTCAGGTTGCTGATGCAGTCAAAGATGGCGGGTGACAGAACGTAACGGCCTACGATAGCCATCGTGGAAGGCGCAGCGTCAGGAGAAGGCTTTTCCACTAACCCCCTGATTTTCAGTGTCTCGCTCTCTGCATCTGCATCAAAAGCATCCACGATTCCATACCTCCGCGTCTGTTCGGGCGTAACCTGACGCACCGCTATGAGACTGCTTTGGACTTGTTCATACTGGGACACCATCTGTGCGAGTACAGGAGGATCTCCATCGATCAAATCGTCCGGAAGCAGTACGGCAAACGGTTCGTTGCCCACGAGATGCCGCGCGCAGTAAATTGCATGCCCCAAACCCCGGGGCTCCTCCTGCCGGACAAAGCTGAAATGAACGCCACTTGGCGTTAACTGTCGCAGCATTTTCAGCGAAGCGTGTTTTCCCTGCGAGGCCAATTCGCTTTCCAGTTCCACTGCCCGATGCAGATGATCTTCAATGGCGCGCTTGCTCCGATGGGTAATGAAAATGATTTCTTCGATACCTGCCGCAGCCGCTTCTTCCACCGCATACTGGATCAACGGCTTGTCCACAATGGGCAGCATTTCTTTGGCCACTGCCTTGGTCGCGGGCAGGAAGCGGGTGCCAAGTCCGGCTACGGGAAACACAGCCTTGCGCACCGTTCGCGGGGATTTGCGAACAGTGGGTCCAGCAGTCAACGAAAGCACATCTTTTCGGTTCATTACAACAGGTTTGGCAGTAATGCTCATGAGTAATCTCCCCCTAAAGCTTCATCTATACATAAATAATGTTACAAGAAGAGCGCTAAGCTCGAAAGATAATGCCCCTTAGGGGCATTGGTTATAGTTGCCTCATATAGGCGACCAAGTCGGACTTCTCCTCATCTGTGAGCTTGAGCCCCAGCACTAGGTTGAAAAACTCGACCGTATCTTCAAGGGTCAGCAGGCGCCCATCATGAAGGTACGGGGGACTATCCTTGATACCCCGCAGTGTGAAAGTCTTTATCGGCCCATCCCCCGGTTCATTCAGGAAGCGTTCGAGCTTCAGGTCATGCATCTGATGATCCAGAAACGTGGGGGGCTGGTGGCAGCTTGCGCATTGCCCCTTTCCAAAGAAGAGTTTCTCGCCGCGCATTTCCTTTTCTGTGGCTTTGGCTGGATCAAGTTTCCCGTCACTCTTGAGTTTTGGCGCGGGCGGAAAATCGAACATGTTCTGAAGCTGTGCCATATGACTTACATGAATCCGGTCAAATACGGGAAAGCCTTTTTTCATTGCACGGATCGGATCGCCATTGAAATAAGCGGTACGGAATTCGAACTCTGTGAAGTCTTCCACTGAACGCAGGCTACGTTTCGAACCGTGTATCTGCTGGTTAAACAGACCGCGCAGGCTTACCGTGTCGAGACGGAATCGGCGTTCTTCCGGGCGGATATCGGGACTCAGATGAAATTGCCCTGTCGTGTGGCCATTGATGTGGCAATCGAGGCAAGTCACTCCAAGACTCGGTTCGGTACTTTTACGATCGTCCGTCGGATTGAATTCTTCCTGAGGTAGTGGCGTGAGTAACATCTGCAACCCGTTGAGCTGTACGGGGGTCAAGATGTCCTTAAATAACCGATGAAAATTATTGATGGAAACCACCTCTCCGCGCGACACATCCCCTAATTCAGGCCGATTCTGGAGGAATATCGCTGGTGGAAACTCCGGCAAGAATTCTTCAGGTAAATCGAAATCGACATCAAACCTTTGCAGCCGAGGAAACATATCGATCTGCATTTGGGGAAACACCTGACCCCCCGTGGATTGCTTGGGATGCGGAAGGGCTGGATACGGAAATGCGTTTTTGCTCTTTATCTCTTCAGGCGCCATTCCGGCGAGTCTTTGCCACGTCATGCCCGGCGATAAGCGTGCCGTAGGGCCCACTGCCAGCGGCTTGCCGCGCGACATTTTTGCCTCCTTATCCAGCCGAGGCTTCAAATCATATCGTCGCTGCAGCAATTCACGCTGCGTTTGCATTACCTTTGGGCGCTCAGCCACATCTGCTTTCATGATTTCCTCAAAAGTTTGCATCGGCTTTTTGGCGTTGAACGGATCTCGGGAAAAATCAAATCCCAGAACCTTTCCGTTGTCAGGCTGATTCCCAAAAGCTTGCGAGGAAGGCATTGCATTCTTTGCATCAAAAATACTGGAACGATCATGTTCGTCTTTTTTCTGCTCCGGCCGGGTGACAGAGAGGCGGCGAGGTGTCTGGGCATCTTCAACCGCATCATGGGGGGCACGATTTGCGGAATGCTTCGCACGATCGTCCTGACTCAGGGCGCCATTCATTCCCGCACTCAAGCTGAGGAATCCTGCACCTAGGATAAGGATATTCATATTTTTCATCGTCGATCCTCCTTTCTTGACTGCGGGTAGCCACCAGCGGGCAGTTAGCACGCGCTTATTCCCGCATTTTCTTGTCTGGGTTTCCCATATTCAGCTAAACAGTTGAAATAATGTCATGTCCAGGAAAACAGCTCTGTTCGAAACCGCACACACCATCGCCGGTCAGGCCCGGAGCGAGGGAGGCGTACTCAGTACTTCTGGCAGGAGGAGCCGAATAGTGTCCTGGCTTACTCGGTTGACTGAAAAAACCGCTTGAATCTTGCAGGAGACAGTTCGGAAGAATGGACAGCATGCGAAGCATAAAACGCTGCGAGGCACTCGTATTCTTTTTTTACGACCTCATACTGCTCGCCCGCGCTTGCCTCCAGTTGCTGACGGTCTGCAACTGCAAGGTGCCCCCGACGGCAGCGAATCGCACCGGCGGCCTGAAGCTTGTGTGCCGCAACCGTTACACTTTCGCGGCGTACACCCAGCATGATTCCTGCCTGTTCATGGGTTATATGAAGCTCATTTCCCGGCAGACGGTCCAGGCTCATCAATAAAAGATAGCTCAACTGTTGATCAACCGTATGGTACCGATTGGAGACGGCTACCTGTTCAGTTTGGACCATCAGAGCATGGGCAAAGCGCAGGACGAATTGCCTCAGTTCGTCGCCTAGCTCAAACTCATCCCTTACGAAACTGGTTTTAATGCGATAACCCTTACCGGTACTCAGCACCACAACGCGAGCAGGATAGTTTTCACCGCCCAGCAGTGCCGAAACACCGACTAACCCCTCGTTTCCGATGATTCCAGTCTGTGTACAGGCTCCGCTTGCCGTCTCATACAGCCGTGCAACTACGGAGTTTGTCGGGAAATACACATATTTGAAAGGAAGACCGGGGTCGTAGATGACTTGACCGGCTGGCATGGGCACATGTTCAAGAAGAGACAGCAAGCGGGTATAGCTTGAGAGAGGCAGTGCTGCGAGAATCTGGTTCTGCTTGGGGCTCTGCGGTGGAAGCATGATGAACTTCAATATAGGTCTGGCATCGGAAAATGTAGCCGGCACATGTCGCCTATAACGCTTGTCGTTTTACAGCAGTATTAGCAGTATTTCTAAGCCTGAGCTTATTCCTTTGCAATTCTGCCCATCTCTTCCGGGCATAAGACAGTCTTCAGTTGACATTCTTCAATTTCAGAATATCTATCTCTGCTACCCGAAGAATCAGAATTTTAAATATTAGCGGGTGCAGTTACCGGATTCTGTACGGTGGCACACATAACACTTCCGGAGTTCTATTGATAAGACCGGCAAAGGAAGATGGCAGAAATGGGAGCGAATCTGGCAAATGGGAAAGGATCAGGCAGGCGAATACAGAAGCCAGGAGGAGTGAACTAATTGAAGTGGGCGCTCACATTGGCATGGATCTGCCGTCGGTCAATGCGAGCCAGCCGCGAATGAGGCGATACGCCACCCAGACTCCCGTGCCCACGACGAGAATGTACGCAAGCATGATGCCGATGATGGTCGCAAACAATATGGCTGCAATCACCAGCCAAAGCAAGGTGTACCAGAAAGTGCGTATCTGCCAGCCGAAATGGGAATCAAGCCAGGTGCCGCGCACATTGCTCCGCTTCGCGTAATTGAGAATCACTGCGATGATCGAGGGCCACCCGGTGAGAAAGGCCGTAATGATGAATGCCGGTCCCAGGATTCCCATCAGGACGCTGAAACCATGCAACAGATAGACGAGATGAGTGAGATGAAGCAGCCCAGCAGATACAGGGCGTTCCATTCTTCGGCCGAACTCGCTCATGGTTGACGCTCCTCGCGCTTTTACGATAAGGAAGATGGGAGGGCAATACATCCTGCCCAGCCTTCACGCTTGCAGGATTTCAGGGAGACGTCACCGGGTCGCTACCCCGTCAGGCAGAAAAAGTGGCATGGCAGCACTCCAAAACTCCTGATCCCTCCTGAACCGCTATGCAGGATTGCCGATGGCAGGACTACTTGGCCGGGAGATCCTCCTCAGCGGGATCGTCGTAAAACTGGGGAGGAGGATTCCCGTCGTAGATCAAGTGCTTGCGCTGCTGCAAGTAGGCATCGCGCACAAACAGATAAGGCTCAAGCGCTGCTTCATCACGGATTTTCATCGGGCCTGAGAGCCTTGCCCGTTTGTCAATGACACCCAGAACGGAAAGCGGCACCGTGACGGGAGCACCGATCACATAAGTTCCGATGTAGAAAAGGACATTCGTAAATAGAGCGACTGGATACGAGGCAACATCGCGGTTGCTGCTGGGCCCAAGCAAGGGAACAAAAAGATAAGTGTTTGCATCCACCCCCCACACCCCCAGTGTTTGCCCAAAATCTTCATCGTGCTGCGTCAAACCCATGGAAGCAGCCGGATCAAAGAGCCCGGCGATACCAACGGTGGAATTGACGACGAAGCGCAAGCTGTCACGAAACCCCTGTCGTACCTTGCCTTGCAGGAAATCATTCAGGACGACGTTCGGGTACTGGATATTGTCATAAAAATTCCCCACCGAGCGCTGCACTTGGACAGGAACGTAATCCATATAGACGTCGGCCACCGGCTCGATGAGTTTCCGGTCGACCACGTCAGTAAAAGTGTAAAACTTGCGATTGATACCCTCAAATGGGTCGATCGGATCCGTATAGTCTGTGCCCTGATCGTTCGACACCGTCGATCCCTGCGTGCGGGTAGTAGCACATCCCGTGACGAGCATTGTGCAGGCAAGCAGCAAGAGGATAGTGATACGGTTATATGTCACGGATTTATGATGAAAATGACAAAAAGGCTACGGGTCAATGAAACAACATGGAGACACCTAACGCAAAGTATAAACATAAATCGTTCCAATGGCAGATAAAAAAGACGAGCCTGGGAACGGGCTGGCAGGCACTCCGAAGAACTCCGGAAAAGACTGGAGGGCGGATAGAAGGCGGGTAAGTATGGTGAGAATAACTCGGAAAAGCTTCTTGGACCGCTTTACAGTTGAGCATTTTGAGTGTTTCAGCGCCGATAATCGTTAACTGTTGATCTCTATCCGGACGCCCAGGCATCAGGCGAAACAGTCAGATCGAGAGTGCGCTCATCTGCCCCAGTTCCTCCACGATAGCACCGAGCGCGCGAAGGAAATCAGCGACCTGCTCCGAAGAATTGGAGGCGCCCAGGCTTACCCGCACAGCGCAACGAGCCAGGGCGGGATCCACTCCCATCGCTTCCAGCACATGGCTTCGGCCGGGATTGACACTGGAACAGGCAGCCCCGCTTGCCACCGCGAAACCTGCCTTATCGAGACGCACTACCAGAGTATCCCCTTCGATACCCGGTAGCGCAAAATAGCAGGTATTGGGCAGACGGGAAGCATCGAGACCAAAAATAGTCCCCCCCATCTCCATCAGGCCCTGCTCCAGTTGCTGGCGTAATGCCGAGATATGCTTGGTATGTTCCGCTATTCGTCTCTTGACTAACTCGCAGGCCACCCCCAATCCCACAATTGCGGGAACGTTTTCGGTACCCGAACGCAATCCGCTTTCATGTCCCCCCCCGTAGATGAGAGGTTTGAGCAGGAGCCGCTTATCCATGATAAGTGCCGCGGCGCCCTTGGGACCGTAAATCTTATGGGATGACAGTGTCAGGGCATGTACATTGAGCGAGGCAAAATCGACAGATATCTTGCCAAATGCCTGTACCGCATCTGTATGAATCCAAGCACCTCGCGCGCGCGCCTTCTCCGCCACCATCGAGACATCCTGAATCACGCCTGTTTCGTTGTTTGCCAGCATGACTGAAACCAGCCCCGACTGTTGATGCGACAGTGCCTCGTCAAGGTCGGCCGGGTCCAGCCGTCCCTGATTATCGACTGCCAGCCGACGCAGATTCCAGCTTCCGCGCGAAGCACGCGCCAATTCCTGCGCGGTTTTCATCACGCAGGGATGCTCGATCGCGCTTATGGCAATCTGTCCCGGCTTCATGTAACCCGCGGCACCCTGGATGAACAGGTTATTGGCTTCCGATCCGCCGCTGGTGAAAATCACCTGCGACGGCTGCACCCCCACTGCATCCGCCACCTGCTCGCGCGCGCGATCAACTGCCCGACGAGCTGCAATGCCAGGGGCATGGCGGCTGGAGGGGTTTCCGTACTCTTCCTGGAAGTACGGCAACATGACATCAAGCGCGGTTTTATCGACAGCAGTCGTGGCGTTATGGTCGAAATAGGCGTAAGTCATCGTCCGGGCTCTCGCTCTGCGGGCGCGTTGGAATGGAAAATCGGACCTGAAACCAGCAAACTGTTACCGCTCAGGCAAGAACTGTATGATGTTGCGATGGGGCGCAGGCTCTCACATCCTGCAGGACAGCAATATCCTTCACCTTGGGGTTTGATACGAGCTGCTCCAGTGTAACCAGCGCCAGGTAATCGCGTATCCGCGCGTTCAGGTTCGCCCATAAATCGTGCGTCATGCAGCGCTGATCATTGTGGCAGTTTTCCTTGCCTCCGCATTGGGTGGCGTCGATGGGTTCATCCACGGCCAGAATAATGTCTACTACAGATACCTCGTTCATGGGTTTGGTCAAGCGGTAGCCGCCGCCGGGACCGCGAACGCTGCCTACCAGCTTGCTGCGCCGCAGCTTTCCGAACAACTGTTCAAGATAAGATAATGAAATTTTCTGACGTTCACTGATACCCGCCAATGTAACCGGCCCATCCGCGCTGTGCAACGCAAGATCAATCATTGCCGTTACTGCAAAACGACCCTTGGTTGTTAACCGCATTTTCTGCTCCCCAATAGAGATTGACACTGAGTGAAACCACAAAATAATCGGCGACAAGTCCTGCACAGTTGCCGGAACAAAACGCTCCAAACAAGTCTTCCTGATTCAATTCAACAAAGTGCCGTCGTGCATTAATCTGGAATTCAGATGCTCCCTTCGAACGCCTTCCTCACGTAAACAATTCCAATACCCGACAACATTGGTCAAGTATATAAATCCCCTTTGTCATGGTCAACTATTTTGTCCGGCTATTTTCGTTTAAACCTGACTGCCGTCAACTCTTCCTGTCATTATTCAATTTCGTTTGCATCCGGGGAGCATCAGGGGTATCAGGAATATCAGGGGCAGGAGTAAGCGGGAAAGCAGCAGCGTTCGCCTGCATCCGCTTCTCGCAGGCGCTCAGTATTCCTCGTAATATATTGATCTCCTCCTTTTCCAGCCGCGCACGGGCAAACAGCCTCCGCATGCGCTGCATCAGCCGTTTCGGCTCCTGGGGGTCGAGAAAACCGCTGCTGAGCGCGACTTGCTCCAGGTGAGCGTAAAGCAATTCGATTTCATCAAAGGTCGCTGCCGCTCCGCCGCCACGCAGGGTCGATAACGCGGGCTTGATTTCCAGTAAACCCGTGCAAGCCATGCGCAATTCATACGCCATGACCTGCACAGCGCTGGCAAGATTGAGAGAGGAATATTCCGGATTGGCTGGAACATGGATGATGATCTGGCACTTGCTGACTTCAAGCGTGGTAAGGCCGGACATTTCCGTGCCGAACACCAGTGCAACGAAATCCTTTTGCGCAAAATCGAGCAGTTTGGCCGCACCCTGCCGGGCATCAAAAACTTCATGAGAGAGATCGCGTTGCCGGGCCGTTACAGCCGCTGCCAGAACAGTGCCCCTGAGCGCTTCATCGAGCGTGTCGCAGACTTCTGCCTTATGGAGGATATCCAATGCGCCGGTGGCCCGTCTTTCAGCTTCCTTGTCAGGGAAAAACCTGGGATTCACAAGATAGAGCGACTCCAGCCCCATGGTCTTCATTGCCCGGGCCACCCCTCCGATGTTACCGGGATGGCTGGTATGGCTCAGGACAATCCGGACTTTATCGAGCAGGTGGAAGGGATTCACATTTGATCCGGATAGTCCATCCGAATAGTCCATAAAGAGCTCCATTAGAGATGACTCCCGAACCTTGCGAGGGTGGCAGCCAGTTTGTGACCATTTCGCCGCCACGCCCGGATTCGTAGACCAGGCCACGGATTTTTCCCGATTGATAGGACGTCTCGCAACCTGCTCCAGCATCATCTCGCGTCCTGACGGATTATCTGGGTTAAAATCCACGATTCACTTTATTTTGAATTCCGACAAATGCATCCCATGCTCACCATCGCGGTAAGGGCCGCGCGCCGCGCAGGCGGCATCATCAATCGTGCTGCACAGAACCTGGATTTACTGAATGTTTCGCGCAAGGCGCACAATGATTTTGTCAGCGAAGTAGACGGCGCCGCAGAAAATGCGATTATCGAGATGCTGCTCGATGCCTATCCCGACCATTCCATTCTAGCAGAAGAAAGCGGCGCCCAAGGTGATCCGGGCAAGTCTGAATATCAGTGGATCATCGACCCCCTGGACGGCACCACCAATTTTCTTCATGGTTTTCCGCATTACTCGGTTTCGATCGGATTGATGCATAAAAACGTCTTGTCGCAGGCAGTAGTCTACAACCCGGCTGCCAACGAATTATTCACCGCAAGCCGTGGGGCAGGCGCGTATCTCAATGACCATCGTTTGCGCGTGAGCAAGCGCAGCAAGCTTGGTGACTGCCTGATCGGCACGGGCTTCCCGTTTCGTGAATTCACGCATGCCGAGGCCTACCTTGCCATATTCAAGGACATCATGCCCCGGGTGGCGGGAATCCGGCGCCCCGGTTCCGCCGCGCTCGACCTGGCTTACGTCGCGGCAGGACGATACGATGGCTTCTGGGAGTTCGGCCTGTCAGCCTGGGATATGGCGGCTGGCTGCCTGCTCATTACCGAGGCAGGCGGACTGGTGGGAGACATGGAAGGAAACGATACCTATCTGAAAAGCGGCAACGTGATTGCGGGTAATCCGAAAGTCTTCGGCCAACTGTTGCAGGTCATTGCCCCGCACCTGACACCGGAACTGAAGATGGCTCAAGGCGTGGGATGATGCATGCGGGAGCGCCTCGTGAAAACGATGGCAGCAGTAATCTCCGTTTTCCTGGCGCGACCCGCCCGGCGTCAATTCTGGTGTCAATCCTGACAGGCAGCCGAGGAAGATAGGCAACCCGAGGAAGGTGTGTAAAACAACCGGAGAAATAACATCATGTCCACCTCCCCGGATGCCGAACGGCAGCGATTGGAAAACCAGTGTCAAGGCCGGGAAGTCTGGCGTCTATGGGGACCTTACCTCTCAGAACGCGCATGGGGCACCGTGCGGGAGGACTACAGCCCGGATGGGACGCCCTGGGAATATTTCGACCATGACCAGGCGCGTTCGCGCGCTTATCGCTGGAATGAGGACGGGCTGGGCGGTATCTCGGACGAAGCGCAGCATCTCTGTTTCTCACTGGCGCTCTGGAACGGCAAGGATGCCATCCTCAAGGAGCGCGCCTTCGGTCTCACCGGAAATCAGGGTAATCGGGGAGAAGACGTAAAGGAATGCTATTTCTACCTCGATGCCACACCTTCTCACGCGTGGCTTCATTACCTCTACAAATACCCGCACTCCCCCTTCCCCTATACGCAGCTGATCGAGGAAAACTCTCGCCGTTCGCGCGCAGAGCCCCCGTTCAACCTGATTGACAGCGGCGCTTTTTCGGAAGACCGGTATTGGGATGTGGAAGTCTTCTACGCCAAGGCGTCCCCACATGAACTGCACATCCGCGTAATTGCAAGCAACCGTGGGAAAGAGGAAGCTTTACTGTGGCTGCTGCCGCAACTGTGGTTTCGCAATTACTGGTCCTGGTCGGGAAAAGATGAGGTAAAACCTCTCCTGCACGCAGCCTCCGCGCCCCGGAATGCCGCCTGGGCAGTAACGGCAGAGCATCCCGCGCTGGGAAACTACTATCTCTACGGTGGGCAGCAAGCCGATCTTCTCTTTACGGAGAATGAAACCAACAATACCAGGTTATGGGGCGTACCCAACGCCGGACCTTACGTCAAAGATGCCTTTCACCGTTATCTCGTGCAGGATGAGCAATCCGCTGTAAATCCCGCGAAAAAGGGAACAAAATTCGGCGCAGCGCATAAGCTCGCAATCCCGCCCGGCAAGACAGGCATGATCGAGCTGGTGCTCACGGCCGAACCCAATCTTCATCCGTTCGAAAATCAGGACAGTATTTTTGCACAGCGCCGCGCCGAAGCGGATGCTTTTTTCCACACGTTCCTGACAGACGACGCACCCGCCGAGGATCAGCGCATCCTTCGGCAAGCACTGGCGGGCATGATATGGACCAAGCAGTTCTATCACTACGATGTATCCGACTGGCTGAAAGGTGACCAGGCAACACCGCCGGCGTCGAGGCAGCAGGTGCGCAACCACGCGTGGCCCCATCTTAAGGCGAGCCATGTCATTTCCATGCCGGACACGTGGGAGTATCCCTGGTTTGCCGCCTGGGACCTCGCATTTCACTGCCCCACGCTGGCGCTCATCGACGTGGATTTTGCCAAGGAACAGATCGAGTTGTTGTTGAATGAAAATTACCTGCATCCCAATGGGCAAATCCCGGCATATGAATGGACATTCAGTGATGTGAATCCCCCCGTGCACGCAATGGGCGCGCTCAAGGTATTCCGGGCCGAGCGGGTGCAGCGCGGCAGGGGTGACATCGGTTTCCTTAAACGCGTGCTGCACAAGCTTTTGCTGAATCATACCTGGTGGATCAATCTCAAGGATTCAACAGGCACGAATGTATTCGAGGGAGGGTTTCTCGGACTGGACAATATCTCGGTATACAATCGCTCCGAGCCGCTCCCGCCGGGTTACACACTCAAGCAGGCTGATGCAACCGGCTGGATGGCGATGTTTTCCCTGCAATTGACTCTCATGGCACTGGAAATTGCGATGGAAGATCCGGCCTATGAGAATATCGCCATCCAATCCTATAGTCAGTTCCTGGCAATTGCCAATACGATTGCCGGACATACCGGAGCTGGCGTTTCCTTGTGGGACGACATCGACGGTTTCTTCAAGGATCTTGTCGTAGAGCCGGGTGGAAGCACGCACCGCATCGACGTTTTCTCCTGGGTGGGGATCATTCCGCTGTTTGCGTGCGAGGTCGTCGATGCACGCCTGCTTGCAAACCACAAACGTTTCACCGCACTGCTGTGGGAACACAAGGGCGGCATGTTCGATGGAAGCGTGATATGTGCTTGCCCCGTCGACACCAACGAACGGGGCGAGCATCTGCTATCCATGGTAACCCCCGCGATGTTCGTCAGGATATTGCCCCGGATCTTCGATGAAGAGGAATTCCTTTCACCCCACGGGGTGCGCAGCGTCTCCAAGCGCCATGCCACGCAAGGAAACCTCGGACATCTCCCGGGTGTTGGCAATGCCGTCATCCGCTATGTTCCTGGTGAATCCGACTCCTCCCTTTTCGGCGGCAACTCGAACTGGCGTGGGCCCGTATGGATGCAGACCAACTACCTGCTGATTCAGACTATCGAAAAGATGCACCGCTACCTCGGCGATGCCTTTACTTTTCCTGCCCCCTGTCTGAACCGTCACGAAATCAACCTCAAAGACGCTGCCAACCTGCTGGCGGAACGGCTGGTGGATATTTTCCGCCGTGATGAATCCGGCCTGATCCCGGCCTTCCCCAAAAACAGCCCGCATCAGACCGATCCTCACTGGCGCGACCTGCTGTTGTTCCATGAGTATTTTCATGGTGAAACCGGGCAGGGCCTAGGCGCCGCTCATCAGACCGGCTGGACCGGCCTGGTGGCGAACCTAGTAATGCGCCGATATCGGAAGGGGATTCCGGAGTTTTGGCGCCAAGTCGCGAGGTAAACGGAACCCGATTGGCAGAAACTTGGAAGAATTAAGGCCCACTACGAATGTGGATTGTCTAAAGAAACCCCAAAGGTGCTCACTGCAATGCTTAGAACATGCCCCATCAAGGAGATCAAAGCTCCCCCTCGCGTGTGAAGGCCACTATAGTCATCCAGCTCACCTCTGCTATATCAGTGCACAAGCTATAGATGTGCTACTGACTCTCCTCCTTTCGAATGAGCAGCGTGACAACAGGCATCTCAAGGGGAATCTAGAGCTCTAAGCAAAAATCTGGTGACCATGCTACGGCTTCCCCAGAATCCTTGATCTCCTGTTATGAACGCTTCCAGTATGTGCGCAATCAGCATCACCGATGACCACCTCTTCTCATCTATGGATTCAATAAATCCTTTTAATCAATAAATTATTTAGAAAACTCTGTTAAGAATTATAAGTAATATAGGGAGATAAGTCGTGCGTGTAGCTCAAATAAAAATTGAGAATTTCAGGGGCATAAAACAGGCAACACTGTTGTTTCCAAAGCACGGTGTTCTTATTGGTGACAACAACACCGGGAAAACGACCATATTGGAAGCTCTAGACCTCGTTCTTGGACCTGATCGTCTCAATCGTCAACCATCCATTGACGAGCATGACTTCTTCAGAGGCGTTTACACCGCCAAACCCAAAACCCTGCCAGCTAATGCTGATGTTGGCGAGGCAGCGGTCGAAGGTAATGCTGACTTAGCATCCAAGATTGCAATAGAAGCGACCATTGCAGACCTAACCGACCAGCAGAAAGGAAAGTTCGGTGACTATGTCGAGTTCTGGGACTCAGTAGCCAACAAGTTTTACGATGAACCGAATCCAGTTGGCCTTGATGCTGAGGCGATTACTGAGGCACTCCGTATCACGTTCCATGGCTGGTACGACGAGGAGGAGGACGATTTCGAGGGGAATACTTATTTTACCCGCAGCCTGACCGAAGGTGATAAACCCGAGTTTTTTTCAAAAAAACACAAGCAGCTATGCGGCTTCCTATATCTTCGCTCACTTCGTACGGGCTCGCGTGCCCTGAGCTTGGAACGGGGTAGCTTGCTCGATATCATTCTGCGCCTAAAGGAAGTCAGGCTGCAGATGTGGGAGGATACCCTCAGTGTTCTTTCCGCAATTTCAGTTGCAAGTGATCCGGCACTGGGCATTTCCCCTATATTGGAGAGCATTAATGCTGCACTCAAGAAATACGTCCCCAAAGAGTGGGGTATTGAGCCCCATCTCAAGGTATCAAATCTCACCCGAGAGCATCTACGGAAAGTCATTACGGCATTCATCGCTACAGGCGATGGAGATCACGCCGCGCCGTTCTATCGCCAAGGTGCCGGCACCATCAACATGCTCGTCCTAGCAATGCTGTCCCAAATCGCTGAAAGCAAACAAAACGTCATCTTCGTCATGGAAGAGCCAGAAACGGCGATACCTCCGTATGCACAGAAGCGCATCATCCATGAGGTGCGAAAACTCGCTTCCCAAGCCCTCTTTACGTCTCACTCCCCCTATGTGTTAGAAGAGTTCGCTACAGAAGAAACTGTTGTGCTTGCGCGTGACGCGGAGGGACTATTAGTACAGAAAAATATTGAGCTTCCTGACAATGTGAAACTGAAGCGCTATAGGCAAGAGTTTCGTACCCGCTTTTGTGAGGGATTACTTGCCCGCCGCATTCTTATTGCTGAGGGGCCCACAGAATACTCATCCTTTCCGGTTGTGTGCCGCCGCCTCGCAGAACTCAACCCCGAAACTTACCTTTCCCTCGAAGCCCTTGGAATATGCACTGTTGACGCAAATGGCGAGAAGAACATCCCTGGCATGGCGCAACTCTACAAAGCACTCGGAAAACGCATCTTCGCGATTTGTGACAAACAAGAGAAGGAAAATAAAGCGCTAATTGAGGCGCAAGTTGAACAACTCCTGATGCACGATGAAAAGGGCTTTGAGGCTCTGGTTCTTAAAGGCACAACCGAAGAAGCCTTAAAACGATTTACAAAGCAAATGGACTGGCCACCGCACTTGACCAAGAAATACCCGAACCCAGAGGTGCAGGCAGCCGCGGCGCTGGAAGAGTATTTTTCTTGGTCAAAGGGCAATTGGGGTATTGCCGACTTTCTTGCTCAATGCAGCGAAATAGAGATACCTGAGTGGCTTCGGGGTGCAGCTCTCCAATTGAAAGCTACTTGCCTACTCACTCCTGTCGTTAAGGGTAAAGCCACTATACCTGCCGAGGCGGAGGTTGCTCCTGAAGTTGGTCCCAATGGAATTGACTAAGGGCCAGCGGGACGTGATGGAGGCGGATAGCTACCTCCTTGTCACTGGCGGACCAGGTTCGGGCAAGACAACAATTTCCATCCTCAAGGCTGCACAAATCGCCGAACAGCACCTTCGCTCTGGCCAGAAAATTCTGTTTCTCAGCTTTGCGCGCGCGACCGTTTCGCGCGTGGTAGAGGCCATTGAATACGAGCAGAAAATCACATCCGCCAAGAAGCACCTCATCGATGTCGATACCTATCATTCATTCTTCTGGCGCCTTCTCAAGACACACGGCTACCTAATCGGCCTGCCAAGACGATTGACAATTCTCCCGCCTCCCAGTGAGGCCATCGCCCTCTCCGAAATAAGGTCGGCTTTTTCGGCCAGGAATCTTTCAGACAAGCAAAAGGCAGCTAAGAAGGGTGCCGAAGTAACGGAACGAATTCGTCTAGCAACAAACGAGGGAAGAATATGCTTTGATCTCTTCGCCCTCTATGTAGGAGATATCTTGCATGGCAGCCATCGCATTCGTCGCCTTGTCGCCGCCATGTACCCGATCATTATCCTAGATGAATTTCAGGATACTAATGAAGCACAATGGCGTGTTGTTCAAGCGTTGGGCGAATTTTGTCGGTTGATTGCATTGGCAGATCCAGAGCAAAGAATCTATGACTGGACTGGTGCTGATCCTGCACGCCTCGACCATTTCCGTCAAGCGTATACCCCGAAAGAAGTAGACCTTTGCACCGATAACCATCGGAGTGCTGGAACGGAAATAGCTACGTTCGGCAACGACATCTTGAAGGGCACGTTCCGAAAGGAATCGTACATCGGTGTTCAAATCCATATCTATCGTCCGAACACAGCACAAGCATTCTCAGAGTTGGTAATAACAGTCCATAAAGCACGGAAGCGGCTTATTGATGCGGGGATCAAGAACTGGTCGCTGGCCATTCTTGTTCCGACCAAGAAGATGACGCGTCTAGTGTCGGATGCGTTGCGTCAACCTCCGGCAGGGATGACCTGGATTCCCCATTCTGCATCTATTGAGTTGGAGGCCGCAATCCTCGGTGCGGAAATTATCGCGCTTTTGATGCAACCCACCGCAAACAATCACCGCTTCACACAGTTCATCGACCTGATGTGTAATTACTTCCAAGGTAAGGGCGGCGATGAACCGACTAAGAGTGCTCTTAAAGAGGCTGCCAATATCCGTAAGGCTTATGAAGAGTTGCTGAGGTGCCAAGCGATCGGCAAGAGCATTCGTCAGAACAGCATCCTTGCCAACATGATCGCCGTTTACGAGCAGGCAAGTGCTCTCGTACTCACCGGCGACCCAGACAAGGACTGGAGAACCATTCGACATGCTCTGGAGAAAGGAGCCTGCGCACGCCTGAAAGAGATCGCGGACGAAGTACGTAACATTCGTGTTCTAGATCGGGGCAGTCAGCTTCGACAAGAGCTTTCGCAGGACTGGCGTGAAAACGATGGCTATCGCAACGCTTTGGAGATCATACGGCAAGCGTTCATCCAGGAATACTTTTCTAAGAACGCAAAACCAGAATCCGGTGTCGTCGTCATGAACATGCATAAAGCCAAAGGAAAACAGTTTGACGAGGTGATCATCTTCGAAGGATGGCCGATCAGACGAAAGGGGCAACTTCCCTACAATGCCGATAGAATTGTGCGATTCAATTCAAAGGATCAAGTTAACGATCAAGCACGCCAGAATCTTCGTGTCAGTGTCACCCGTGGCAAGCGTCAGACGACCATTCTCACCCCGGAGGACGATCCTTGTATCCTGCTTCTTGAGGGGACTTAGAAACGATCCGCACGAACTGCTAGCAAGACCAAAGTGTCGCCGCTGGCACAGCAAAAAACTGCTGAAGCCCGGAGAGCAAGCTATATTCGACAAATAACGTTGTAGTGTCGCCCCGCACAACGTGACCCAGCGCATACACGTCTACTAGGGCCCACTCCTTCAGTCAGTCACTGCGTCAGTAGGTTATAAGCTTGGGAGCTTGGCTCGGGCGGATTCCCGGTCGGATGATTGTGCGAGAGGTCACTATCTTAGCATTTATGCCACAGTGGCTTCTTGATCACTTCGGGAAGATTGATTCAATACTTTAACTTGATGGATAAAATAGACATTTCTTCGCACACCCCAATGATGCAGCAATACCTGCGCATCAAAGCGCAGCATCCAGATATGCTGATGTTTTACCGGATGGGGGATTTCTACGAGCTGTTTTTTGAGGATGCAGAAAAGGCGTCGAAGCTGCTCGACATCACGCTGACCCGTCGCGGCACCTCGGCGGGAGAGCCGATCAAGATGGCAGGCGTGCCTTACCATGCGGCGGAGCAGTATCTGGCAAAGCTCGTCAAGCTTGGCGAACCGGTCGTAATCTGCGAACAGGTGGGTGATCCCGCCACTTCGAAAGGACCGGTAGAACGCCAGGTGACGCGCATTGTCACTCCCGGCACCCTGACCGATGCTGCACTCCTGGAAGACAAGCGCGACAACGTCCTGCTTGCCTTGCTCGTGCGTGACTCCACCCTGGGGTTGGCGTGGCTCAATCTTGCAGCAGGGCAATTTTCTGTAATGGAGACTTCGGTGAACAATCTCGCGGCCGAACTCGAACGCCTGAAGCCTGCCGAGATTCTTTTGCCGGAATCGCTGAATCTCGCCGAAATCAGCGACAGGGTGATGCAGGAGAAGTTATGCGTGAAGCATTTGCCGGCGTGGCAGTTCGATAGCGGCGCGGCTGTGCGCAATCTCTCCCGGCAGTTCGGTACCCATGACCTTTCCGGTTTCGGCTGCGAGGATCTGGATGTTTCTCTCGGCACCGCAAGCGCGTTGCTGGATTATGCCCGGCTGACGCAGGGCGCCAGCATAGCCCATGTCAAGGGGCTGCGGGTGGAGCGGGAAGATACCTATCTGCGCATGGACGCCGCCACCCGCCGCAACCTGGAGATTTCCGAAACCATACGAGGCGAGGCGGCTCCCACCTTATTGTCCCTGCTGGACACCTGCTCGACCAACATGGGCAGTCGGTTGCTGCGGCACTGGCTGCATCATCCCCTTCGTAACCGTGCAGTGATCCAGAATCGGCTCGACGGGGTATCTTTCTTGATGGGGGAAGCAGGATCAGGGCCCTACCTTTCGGTGCGCGAGTGCTTGAAGCGCGTGACGGATATCGAGCGTATTACTGCCCGTATCGCGCTGAAATCGGCAAGGCCACGGGACTTATCCGGGCTGCGCGACAGCCTGAAACGGCTGCCCGCAGTCAACAACGCCGTTGCCGGTACTGCCCCTACAGGCAGTGGCAGCAGTGACAATAGTGACGTCAACGCGCATGTTGCGGCGCTCATCCACTTGATGGCGCCAGATAATGCTCTCGTTGTGCTGCTGGAGAAATCGCTGAAGGAAGAACCGGAGGTGATGCTGCGTACCGGGGGCGTGATTGCCGATGGCTATGATGCCGAACTGGATGAGCTGCGCGCGATACACAACAATTGCGACGAGTTCCTGCTGCAACTCGAAACCCGGGAAAAGAGCCGTACCGGTATTGCGAATCTCAAGGTGGAATACAACCGCCTGCACGGTTTTTATATTGAAGTGACGCATGCCCACACCGAGAAAATCCCCGACGACTATCGCCGCAGGCAGACGCTGAAGAATGCCGAGCGTTATATTACGCCTGAACTCAAAGCTTTCGAGGAAAAGGCCCTTTCTGCGCAGAGTCGGGCACTGGAGCGGGAGAAATTGCTGTACGGCGAGCTGCTGGATATGCTCTCGCAGTATATCGACCATCTGCAACAGATTGCCCGCAGCGTCGCCGAACTGGATGTCGTGGCGACCTTTGCCGAACGCGCTCTTGCGCTGGATTACACGCTACCCACCTTTACGGAGGATAGCGTTATCGAAATCCAGGCAGGGCGACATCCGGTAGTTGAAAAACAGGTGGATAGCTTCATCGCCAATGATGTCCAGCTTGGCAGCAGCGAACGTGGCAGACGGCAGATGCTCGTCATTACAGGGCCCAATATGGGAGGAAAATCCACCTATATGCGTCAGGTTGCCCTGATTGCACTGCTCGCCCATTGCGGCAGCTTTGTTCCCGCCCACAGCGCGCTCATCGGACCGCTGGATCAGCTTTTTACGCGGATCGGCGCATCTGATGATCTCGCTGGAGGACGCTCCACCTTCATGATGGAAATGACCGAGGCGGCGAATATCCTGCACAACGCCACCGCGCAAAGCCTGGTGCTGATGGATGAGGTGGGCCGGGGAACTTCTACGTTCGATGGGCTGGCGCTCGCTTTCGCAATTGCCCGTTATCTTTTGGAAAAGAACCGGAGCTACGCGCTATTCGCCACGCATTATTTCGAGTTAACGCGGCTTGCGGAGGAGTTTGCGCAGGTCGCCAATGTGCACCTGCGCGCAGTGGAGCACAAACATCATATCGTGTTCCTGCACGCCGTCAACGAAGGTCCTGCCAGCCAGAGCTACGGCCTCCAGGTGGCGGCATTGGCCGGGGTGCCTGACCCGGTAATAAGAACAGCGAGAAGATACCTGCTGAAACTTGAACAGGATGCGTTGAGCAATCAGCCACAAGGAGACTTGTTCTCCGGGGGCGACCTCTTCTGGAAGCAGAACAGGATGCCGGAAGGTGCCGTTGACAAAAATGACGGCCTGCCGGAGCATCCTGTGCTTGCACTGCTGCGCACTATCGTACCCGACGATTTGAGCCCGAAACAGGCTCTGGACCAGCTCTACGCTTTGAAGAAGGCGGCAGAGAAAGAATAGCTTCGACTTAGATCTCTATCGGAGGCAGACTGACATCTTAATGCTCATGCCCATGGCCATGACCATGCGGACCGTGGGCATGGCCGTGTGCCAATTCTTCGGCAGTAGCCGGACGCACATCGGTTACTTCGCATTCAAATCGAACCAACTGTCCTGCCAAAGGATGATTGCCGTCCACCACGACCTTGTCTTCGGCAATGTCAGTCACTGTATATATCCGGACATTGTCCGACTCTTCCTCGCCCCCTTCGAACTTCATGCCCACCACGACATCCTCGGGAAAGCGGCTACGTGCCTCGACCCGCACGAGATCGCTGTCATATTCGCCAAAGGCATCCTCCGGTTCCATCACGACCAGGCAACGGTGTCCTGCTTCTTTGTGATTCAACTCCTCTTCCACCTTCGGAAACATTTCATCATTGTAACCACCGTGGAGGTAGCTTACAGGAAAATTGGATTTCTCCAGAATTTCACCAGTTGAATCAGACAAAATATAATTGAGCGATACCACGGTGCCTTTTTCAATTCGCATATCGTTGAGCCTGCAGGTTAGGTTATCAGGAATTTCCTCAGGAAATGATAAAAATGCTACGAGCCCATGCTCTCTTGGGCTCGATGCCTTCATGGAGAATCATTCATTATTGCATTCGCAATCCTGAAATGGAATACGGCTTTTTTGTGAGCCGAGCCAGGTCAACCGAAACGGGGACGGTCAAGTGGTGTCAGTCGACCTGACAGAAGCCTGATTCAGGGCAGGATTTATTCATGATTTCGGGTCTTTTTCATTTGCCATGAGTTCCCTTACCGGCGCAAAGCTGCGGCGGTGCACAATGGAAACGCCGTGAATTTTCAGCGCGGCAAGATGCTGCTCCGTGGAATATCCTTTATGCTGATCGAAGCCATAACGGGGAAAACGCCGGTGTAAGGCCCTCATCTCGGCATCACGAGTGGTCTTGGCAAGAATCGAGGCTGCGGAAATTTCCGGCACCATGCTGTCGCCCCTCACGATGGTAGTCACGGGAAACTTGAGGCGGGGACTGTGGTTTCCATCCACCAATACCCGCGCTGGCGTCACCTGCAATTTTCCGATCGCACGTTTCATCGCCAGCAGGCTTGCTTGCAGTATATTCAGCCGGTCGATTTCCCCGACGGATGCGGACCCGATAGCCCAGGCAATCGAATGCGCCTTTATGGCAAGGGTCAGGCTGTTGCGCTTTCCCTCGGTAAGCGTTTTCGAATCTGCCAGACCATCTATGGGAGAAGCTGGATCGAGTATCACACAGGCGGCAAACACCGGTCCTGCCAGCGGCCCCCTGCCTGCCTCATCCACACCGCAGACCCAATGGTATTCATCGCTGCACATGGGTTGACTCCCGCGCTCTTCCGGAAGTATTTCAGGTTTCTTTTGGCCTGACGGTACACATCAGTTCGGCCTCGGCAGCAACGCGGCCGTCCACTTCCGCCCGTGCTGCATATTTCCAGATTCCGATCCTCTCCTTCAGAACTGTAGCCTTGAGTATCAGTTGATCGCCCGGTTCCACCGGCCGCTTGAAACGGGCATTATCGATACCGACGAAATAATAGATGGAATTCTCGTCGGCTTCCACATTGGCTGTCCTGAGCGTCAGAAGAGCAGCCGCCTGCGCCAGCGCTTCGATCACCAATACTCCTGGCATGACGGGATGATGAGGAAAGTGTCCTGTAAAAAAAGGTTCGTTGATCGTTACATTCTTGAGTGCGGTGAGACTCTTTCCCGGTTCGAAAGCGAGAACGCGATCGACGAGGAGCAAGGGGTAACGGTGAGGAAGGTACTTCAGAATTTCATGGATATCCATTAGTCGATGCTTTCCCGGGTTCTTGATAAGAAGTGAATAAAGGATGATCAGAGGACTTGCCCGTTGCATCTGCCCGACGAGCTACTTGTCGGCCAGCGCTTTGAGTACCTTATCAGTAATATCAATTCGCGGGCTTCGATAGACGAGATCGCGCAGGGGCAATATGAGGTCATATTTCTCGGTCTCGGCAATGATTTGAATGGCCTTGGTGGCGGTCAACTGAAGTGCCGCAACCTCATCGTTCTGGCGCAGGCTCAGATCTTCGCGCATCTGCCGTTGCCCGCGCTGGTATTCCCGGTTGAGCGCAGCCAGATCCCGCTCCTTGCTGCGGCGTTCCGCTTCCGGCATGCGCTTTCCTTCTTTTTCCAGCAAATCCTGAAGCTCCTTCGCCTGTATTGCGAGTTTCTTGAGGTCCTGGTCCCGCGGGAGGAATTCCCTTTCGATTTTTCTAAGCGCTCTGACGGCGGGCGCAGATTCAGCCAGAACGCGTTCCGTGTCGACAACACCGATCTTGATATCTTCTGCCAGCGCACTTGCGGTTCCGTAGATAGATGCGACGAGAATGCACGTTATCGCGATTAAAGTTCGTCCCAGTATCTTGTGTTTCAATTTTATCTCCGAATCTAGAATTGTTGCCCAAACTGAAACTGAAAACGCTGTATGTTGTCGCCGGGCTGACTGTTCAAGGGCTGGGCCACGCTGATTTTGAGTGGTCCCATAGGGGATATCCAGGTAACAGCGACACCGGCAGAATAACGCAAGCCCTCCTGCTCCGGTCTTACCCCGCCAGGTCCCCAGACCGTGCCGCCATCCAGAAACGCGCTCAGGCGTACTGTGCGGTCATTCCTCATGCCGGGCATCGGAAACAGGACCTCGATATTACCTACCGCACGTTTGTTGCCTCCCAAGGTTCTGTTGGTTGCGTCCCGGGGACCAAGCGAACTGATGTTGTAACCCCGTACGGAGGTATTGCCGCCCGCGAAGAAATTCTTGAAAAAGGGAAGCTCTTTACCGGAATAGCCCTCCCCATATCCGAGTTCTCCATTCAACATCAGCGTAAATATCTCGGTGATGGGGAAATACCAGCGAAGGTCATAACTCAATTTGTAATAAGTGAGATCTCCTCCCGGCAGACCCACCTCGGCGAACACCCGCTGCGTGGTTCCCGAAGTTGTCCAGATTGCACTGTCACGGCCATCCCGCCTCCAACTGAGCGTTGCAGGTATGTTGATCGTGGTCCGGCCGAATTTGTTCACGAAATCGATATTACGCTGCGGACTGTCAGCCCCAAGATCGATCGTGGTTTGTTCCGCTCCCAGCCCCCCCATGATGCTGTCATTTTCGTTGATGGGAATGCCGAAACGCAGACCTGCGCCCAGGGTGTCGGTATTGAAGTTCATCACGGAGGACAGGGTACGCGTGTTGAGCACTCGCTTATAGAGATCGAGTCCTGCCGTGACACCATCCTTGGTGAAATAGGGGTCGGTATAGGACAATGAATAGGTCTTGTTGACGCTACCGGTATTCACCATGAGATTGACGAACTTGCCGGTACCGAATATATTGTCCTGCGCAACAGACCCGCTCAGTATCAGCCCCTCCATGTTGGAATAGCCCGCACCGAACATCACGGCGCCCGTCGGCTTTTCCTTGACTTCCACATTCACATCGATCTGGTCCGTGGTACCGGGAACCGCCGGGGTTTCAACATTGACGGCGGTAAAGTAATTCAATCTGTCGACCCGCGTCTTGGAGCGATTTATCTTGCTGGTTGAATACCAGCCCCCTTCGAACTGGCGCATTTCCCGCCGTATCACTTCATCCCGGGTTCGGGAGTTGCCGGTAATATTGATGCGTCTGACATAGACGCGACGGCCGGGATCGATAAAAAAGGTGAACGCCACCTGCTGCTTTTCCTTGTCCAGCTGGGGAGAGGCGTTGACATTGGCGAATGCGTAGCCGTCGTCGCCGAGCCGATCGGTGATGAGCTTGATGGACTCCGTCAGTTTCTCGCGGGAAAACGTATCTCCCGCCGAGAGTTGTATGAGCTTGCGCAGTTCCTCTTCCGGAACCAGCAGTTCACCGGCGAGCTTGATTTCGGAAACATCATATTTAGGACCCTCAATGATATTTACCGTAATGTAAATATCCTGCATGTCGGGTGTGATCGATACCTGCGTCGATTCTATGCTGAATTCGAGGTAACCGCGATTCAGGTAATAGGAACGGAGCGATTCGAGATCGCCGCCGAGCTTCTGTTTGGAATACTGGTCTTCCTTGGTGAGCCAGGTCAAAAGGCCAGGGGTCCGCAGCGAGAATGCGCCCAGCAGATCCTTTTCCTTGAAAGCTTTATTTCCGACGATATTGATCTTGCGAATCTTGGCGGTCCTGCCTTCGTCCACATGGAAGGTAATGCCCACCCGGTTTCGTTCAAGCGGAGTTGTGGTCGTGGTGATTTTCACGGCATATTTGCCGCGTGCCATATATTGCTGCTTGAGTTCCTGTTCGGCCTTTTCCAGCGTCGAGCGATCGAAAATACGGGATTCCGCCAGGCCTGCCTGTTTCAGCCCCTCCTTGAGCTTGTCTTTCTCAAACTCCTTGGCGCCGACAATGTTGATCTGAGCAATCGCCGGCCGTTCCTCTATCACTACGATCAGGACACCGTTCTCGGATTCGAGTCGCACATCCTTGAAAAAACCAGTGGCATACAGTGCCTTGATCGCCGCTGCAGCCTTTTCATCGTCGAGCACATCCCCGACCTTCACCGGCAGGTAACTGAACACGGTTCCGGCCTCGGTACGCTGTATGCCTTCCACCCGGATGTCCTTCACTTCGAAGGGCTCACGTGCCCACGAAACCGAAGCGCACAAGGCAGAAACAAGCGCGACCAGATACCTGATTTTCATGCTCTAACCGGGGATGAGGCGGTTTATGTCGTTATAAATGGCAAAAGCCATCAGGGCAAACAAAAGTGCCATCCCCACCTGCTGACCGATTTCCATCGCTTTCGCGGAGAGCGGACTGCCCTTGACGATTTCGATGACATAATACATTAAATGCCCTCCATCCAGTACGGGAATGGGCAGCAGGTTCAATACCCCCAAACTGACACTGATCAGGGCGAGAAAACCCAGATAAGGTGAAAGACCCATCTGGGCAGATTTTCCTGCATAATCGGCAATAGTGATAGGGCCACTTACATTCTTCCAGGACACTTCACCTGCCAGCATTTTTCCGAACATTTGCAAGGTGAACTTCGAAGTTTCCCAGGTTTTGTTTATCGCCTTGACAAAAGCGGTGCCCAGGGGATAGCGCACCTCGATCAACAGCTTTTCGATCTCATTGGAATCAATCCGCGGCGCAATTCCAATTTTCCCGATTTTTTCTCCATTCTCTGTGACGCTGTCCGGAATAACCTCCTTGTCGATCACGGCGCCGTCACGCCGGATTTCCAGCATGAGCGATGATCCCGCCCGGTCTCGCACCTGTTGCACCAGGTCTTGCCACAGGGAAACTTTCCGCCCGTTTACTGCCAGGACCTCATCGCCTGGCAGCAAGCCCGCGCGGCTTCCGGCACTATCGGGTATAACCTGCGAAATGACAGGCTTAACCTCGGGCTGATAAGTGCTGAGGCCGATTTTCTTCAAAAACTCGGCATCCAGATCATCCGCCTGGATACTGCTCAAATTCAGCGTCCGCAGCCCGGCCTGACCATGGATGTCAGTCACCTCCACGGCAAGTGAAGGAGGTCGTTCCACGGCATGGGACAATAGCAGCCAGCGCGCATCCTGCCAGGTTTCTACCGGTTCGCCCTCGATTCGCCTCAAAGTGTCGCCCTTCTCGAAGCCGGCAAATGCCGCCGGGGTTGCGGGAGCAACAGGTCCGAGAACAGGCTTCATCGCATTGATGCCCAGCATGAACAGCAGCCAGTAAAGGACGATTGCCAGCAGAAAATTCGCGACCGGCCCGGCTGCAACAATAGCAAACCGCTGCGAAACCGGCTTGCGGTTGAATGAGCGTTGCAACTCCTCCGGTGCAACCGTTCCTTCACGTTCATCGAGCATCTTCACATAGCCGCCAAGAGGAAAGGCTGCGATAACCCATTCGGTCTGGTCTTTTCCAACCTGCTTCCGCATCAGCGGGCGACCAAAGCCGATGGAGAAACGCAACACTTTTACTCCACACCAACGAGCGATGAGGTAATGGCCGAATTCGTGAAACACGATCAGCAGGCCGAGAGCGACGACGAAAGCGGCAAGGGTGAAAAGGAATGTCATGCTTCTGCAGGTCTGCGTTCCGGCAGACTCTCTGATACGGGGAAGTAAAGGAAGTCTTCCATCTTCCCATGGATGGAATGGAAGCCGCAATTAGGACTGATGGAGCTTGCGCAACCGGCGGAACGGGTAAAGCTGACCCCGCAAACGGATCCGATGCTCAGCGGGCTCACATCTGCCACAGCGCCTGTATAAGCGCTACCGGAACCAGCCGAATATTCGGGTCCCCCGGATGAATGAGAAGCTTTCCTCAGAGGGAGTGGATAAACCGTTGTCCGACCTGCCGGAAAGGCCAATGATTGGGACACGTTACGCCAGGCACGTCAGCCATTCTCGGGCCGCTTCGCGCGCCACGCCGTCTGCCACCAGCACATCATCCAGAGTCGCAATGTCCCTGCGGCCAATTGTCTGCATGACATCCTCGATCATGGCGGGAATGGCTGTGAATGGCATTAGGCATTTGAGAAAGGAATCCACCGCCACTTCATTAGCAGCGTTCAGCACAGCCGGGGCGCCTCCCCCGCTTGCTAGTGCCTCATATGCCAGCCGCAGGCAGGGAAAGCGTTCAAAATCGGGGGCTTCGAAATCCAGCCGGGCGATCTTGAACATATCCAGAGGGTTGACTCCAGTCTCGATCCGTTCAGGGAAGCCAAGTGCATGGGCAATGGGAGTACGCATATCAGGATTGCCCAGTTGTGCTAATACCGAGCCATCCACATATTCCACCATGGAATGAATGATGCTCTGCGGGTGAATGACGACCTCTATTTGCTCGGGCGGCGCTTCGAACAGCCAGTGCGCTTCGATCACTTCGAGCCCCTTGTTCATCATGGTAGCGGAATCGACAGAAATCTTCTGGCCCATTACCCAATTGGGATGAGCACACGCCTGCCCGGGCGTTACATTTTCCAGTGCGGCCAGCGGCATCTGGCGAAACGGCCCACCTGATGCGGTCAGCAGAATGCGGCGCACCCCCACTGCGTGCAGATCGCCGCTGAAGTGCTGCGGCAGGGACTGAAAAATGGCATTGTGTTCGCTATCGATCGGGAGCAGCGTGGCGTGATTTTCCTTGACCACGTCCGTGAATATGCGTCCCGCCATCACCATTGTTTCCTTGTTGGCAAGCAATACCCGCTTGCCGGTCGCAGCCGCTGCAAATGTGGGACGTATCCCGGCCGCGCCCACGATCGCTGCCATCACGGTATCCACATCTGGCAGCGAAGCGACCTTTTCCAGCGAATCCACACCCCAAAGCACTTCAGTGGCAAGGCCTGCTCCACGAATTTCCACCCGCAGCCGTTCCGCGCTGGCCTCATCGAGCAGCACCGCATAGCGCGGCTCGAAGCGCCGGCATTGTTCCAGAATTTTCTGGACGCTCTTGTTCGCGGTAAGGGCCACAACCCGAAAACGATCGGGGTGACGCGCCACTACGTCCAGCGTGCTTACGCCGATGCTTCCTGTGGAACCCAGAATGGTGAGATGACGAACAGCGATCATGATCAGGTATGTAGCAGGAGAAGTGCCAAAGCCGCAATCGGCAGGGTTGAAGTCAGTGCATCGATCCTGTCAAGTATACCACCGTGGCCCGGCAAAATAGCGCCGCTGTCCTTGAGTCCGGCGTGACGCTTCATCAGCGATTCAAATAAATCGCCCACAATTCCCAGCGCGGCAAGAAGCAGCAGCAGCGGGATCAATAACGTGGCGGGAATCGCGCCCCCACCGTAACTCCAGATAAGCGCGTAAAGCAGTACCGCAACAAGCGCTCCAGCCACACCCTCCCAGGTTTTACCGGGACTGATGCTCGGCGCAAGTTTGTTTTTTCCCCAGGTGCGTCCGGAAAAATATGCGGCTGTATCGGATAGCCAGATAGCGCCCATGAACCCGAGCAGGAGGAGCGGATCGATTGCGCGCAGCTGGTATAACGCAAGACAAGTCGGCAGCAGCACCAGCCAGCCGATAAACGCGAGCAGGACGGGACTCCCGACAGGACGCTTTGATTTCAGGAAAATCGTCGCGCCGAAGATCCAGAATATCAGCGATGCAACGTAAACCCCCAGGAATGAGGGCGTATAGGGATCAACAGCAACTGCGCCGCTCAATACAAACAGGAGCTCGCCTGCCAGCAGTACCGTCAATAAAAGATAAGCGATGGTATGGTTGAGAGAGAACCTGGCAAGCCGGGTCCATTCCAGCGAGCCGGCGGTTGTCAGCGCAAGCAGTAACGCCATCCAGAAGATGGGAGATAGATAGAATAACGCCGCCAGAAAGGCGGATAACATAATGACGGCGGTAAGAATCCGTGCCCGGAGCATAGTTGAGACGGTCAGTAAAAAGCACGGATCGGAACGTGTGGAAGCTATGCCGTCGCTTTCTCGGCGACTTCTCTGCCCCCACGCAAGGATGATGCCGCCTGAAGCTGCTCGCTGGTTCGTCCAAATCGGCGCTCGCGTTGCTGATAAGACTGGATGGCGAGATCCAGGGCGCGCGTATCAAAATCCGGCCATAACGTGTCGGTAAAATAGAGCTCGGTGTATGCCAGTTGCCAGAGAAGGAAGTTGCTGATGCGCTTTTCGCCTCCGGTACGAATGAATAGATCGGGTTCCGGCGCATGGTTGAGGGCAAAATACTGCATCAGGTCTTTTTCATCGAAAGTCGTCGCCAAATGAGGACATTCGGTAAGCATTTTTCGAACAGCTTGCATGATATCCCACCGTCCGCCGTAATTAGCCGCAATAGTCAGCGTAAACCGTTCATTGGCAGCCGTGAGCGCCTCGCCGTTGCGTATGAACTCGACGATCTTCGGTTCGAATCTCGATAGATCTCCGATTACCTTGAAGCGGATACCGTTCTCATGCAGCTTGGACACCTCCTGCTCCAGGACGCTTATGAACAACTGCATCAGGAACGCGACTTCTTCAGGCGGCCTGCGCCAGTTTTCACTGCTGAAGGCAAATAATGTCAGGTATTCGACACCCCGCTCCATGCAGGCCCGGATTGCGGAGCGTACTGTCTCCACCCCACGCTTGTGGCCTGCCATGCGCGGCATGAACCGTTTTTTTGCCCAACGTCCATTGCCATCCATGATGATGGCGACGTGCCGGGGAACTTCGCCAGTTTCAGGTATTTCCCGGGTCGAACTGATGATGGCTGGCATGGAGAATACGGTTGAGATTCAAAATTGAAATCAAGGGTATTTTTATTTCAGGTGCGGCTATTCCGGAACAGGCAAGCGAAGACATCTGCTTTCACTTCCCGCAATATTACTTCATTTATACGGCCATCAGTTCGGCTTCTTTGGCCTGGAGGAGCTTGTCTATTTCCGCGATATAGCGATCGGTGAGTTTCTGGATATCATCCTGCCCCCGGCGTTCTTCATCCTCGGCAATCTTTTTTTCCTTGAGCAGGTCCTTCAGATGCGCATTTGCGTCCCGGCGAATGTTTCGCATTGCCACGCGCGCCGCTTCCCCCTCATGCTTTACCACCTTGGTGAGATCGCGCCTCCGTTCCTCGGTGAGCGGCGGCATGGGGACGCGGATCAACTCGCCTACGGTCGCAGGATTCAACCCCAGGTCTGAATTGCGGATAGCTTTTTCTATCGCCCCCAGCATTTTTTTTTCCCATGGCGCTACGGTAATAGTGCGGGCATCCGCAAGGTTGATATTTGCCACCTGGTTGATTGCTGTCGGATTCCCGTAATAATCCACGGTGATGTGATCCAGCAGACCCGTATGGGCGCGCCCGGTTCGTATCTTGCCCAGATCCAGTTTCAATGCTTCCAGGCTTTTCTGCATTTTCTGCTCGGCGGATTTTTTTATCTCGGCAATCATGATAGTTAGAAATGACGTAAATGATTATAGCCCAAGGCCATCCTGATTTCGGCACCCATGCCGCAGCACGATGCCGACAATTCAAGCTGTGGCCCCCTATAGTCCGGCCAGATAGTCAGTAGTCAGGGTAGCCAGAAAGCACTCAAACCTCCACCAACGTACCCTCTTCTTCACCCATGACTACCCGTTTCAACGCTCCCGCCTTGAAGATACTGAAGACTTTGAGCGGAAGCTTCTGGTCGCGGCACAACGTCAGCGCCGTCGCGTCCATTACCTTGAGATTCTCGGCAATGGCTGTATCGAACGACAGCCTCTGGTAGCGTTCTGCGTCCGGGTTTACCTTGGGATCGGTGGTATATACGCCATCGACCTTGGTGGCCTTGAGCACGATATCCACGTTCATCTCCATTCCCCGCAGAGCCGCCGCTGTATCGGTCGTAAAAAATGGATTACCGGTGCCGGCGGCAAAAATGACCACCTTGCCTGCCTCCAGGTAGCGTATTGCCTTGCCCCGGATATACGGTTCCACTACCTGATCGATGCGCAGGGCGGATTGCACCCTGCTCACCAGGCCCGCCCGACGCATCGCATCCTGCAACGCCAACGCATTCATGACGGTAGCCAGCATTCCCATATAGTCCGCGGTCGCTCGGTCCATGCCTTCCGCGGAGGAGGTCATTCCCCGGAAAATGTTGCCACCGCCTATCACTACCGCAACCTCGACACCCATCTGATTCACTTCGGCTATCTCGGCCACGATTCGCTCGATTACATCCCGGTTGATGCCATAACTATCGTCACCCATGAGAGCTTCGCCCGAGAGCTTCAGCAGGATGCGCTTATAAGCGGGTAAGGTCATGAGCAATCCGGCCGGGCTAAGAAGCTTTTTCCTGGTTGGCCTGACCCACTTGCGCCATGACTTCGGCAGCAAAATCGCCAGATTTCTTTTCTATCCCTTCCCCAACGATATACAAGGTAAAACCGTTGACCTGAGCGGATTTTTCTGCGAGCAGCTGTTTCACCGTCTGATCCGGATTTTTGACGAACGGTTGCCCCAGAAGCGTTATCTCGGCGAGATATTTGGCAATACGGCCATCGACCATGCGGGCAACGATATCGGCCGGCTTCCCGCTCTCTGCTGCCTGGGCGGTATATATCTGGCGTTCACGCTCCAGCAGCTCCGGAGAGACCTGTTCGCTTGACACGCACACCGGCTTGCTGGCGGCGATATGCATCGCGAGGTCCTTGCCCAGGACCTGATCGCCACCCGTATAATCGACCATGACTCCTATTTTTGCCCCGTGCAGATAGGATGCAAGACGATCCTGCGAACCGGCCACCTGATGGTGCGCAAAACGGCGTATGCTGATATTCTCGCCCAGCCTCATTACGAGGGCTTTCCGGAACTCCTCTACACTTTCACCGTTTCCCAACCTAGCGTTTGCGAGCGCTTCGTTGTCCGCTATGCTTTCCGTTGTCAGCAACTCTGCAAGACTGTGCGCAAAGCGGATAAAGTCCTCGTTCCTTGCGACAAAATCGGTTTCGCAGTTGACTTCCACCAGCGCACCGCTCCTGCCGTCACGTGCGATATGAGCCGCCACCATCCCTTCCGCTGCAGTCCGTCCGGCTGCCTTGCTCGCCTTGGCACCACTCTTGATCCGCAGAAGGTCTTCTGCGGCTTTCATGTCTCCGTCGGTTTCAGTCAAGGCCTTCTTACACTCCATCATGCCGAGACCCGTCATCTCGCGCAATTCCTTCACCATTTGTGCGGTGATTTCCGCCATATTCGCTCCAGATAATTTTCAAAAAAGAAGCGCTGGATGTACGCGCCTCCGGCACGGATTCACGTGCCCACTCCGACGAAATTTATCCCTTATCCCTGTTCGCCGGCTACTGCCTCAGCCGCTTCCTCGAAATCGCCCTGTACACCCTGTACAATTTCCTGGATGGCCTGATTTCGGCCTTCCAGAATGGCGTCCGCGACACCGCGGGCATAAAGGCGAATTGCCTGGCTGGAATCGTCGTTTCCGGGAATGACATAATTCACACCGGCCGGACTATGGTTACTGTCCACAATACCGACAATAGGGATACCGAGCTTCCTCGCCTCGGTTATCGCCCCTTTCTGATAGCCGACATCAATGACGAACATGGCATCCGGCAGACTCTTCATGTCCTTGATGCCTCCCAGGCTGCGATTGAGTTTTTCCAGTTCGCGCTGCAGATCCAATGCTTCTTTCTTGGAAAGCTTGTCAAGCGTCCCATCCTCCATCATCGTTTCCATATCATGGAGTCTTTTAACGGATTGCTTGATCGTCTTGAAGTTGGTGAGCATTCCACCGAGCCAGCGTTGGTCGACGAAGGGCGACCCGCAGCGCATCGCTTCCTCGCGCACGATGTCCCGTGCCTGGCGCTTGGTTCCGACAAATAAAATCGTGCCCTTGTTGGCCGCCAACTGACGCACGTAATTCATCGCTTCCTGGTACATTACCAGGGTTTTTTCCAGATTGATGATGTGTATCTTGTTGCGATGGCCAAAAATATAGGGCGCCATCCTGGGACTCCAGAAGCGGGTCTGATGTCCGAAATGAACTCCTGCCTCCAGCATTTGCCGCATCGTTACTGACATAAAATTTCCTCTTTTAAGGGTTGAGCCTCCATCCGCCATAGTTGCTCCCCTTCTATGCAGAGCACCCTTTTCGAAACAGGCAGATGTGTGAATTTGAACCGACAACCGACGTTTAACTTGGCCGTCCCATCTGGATGCAGTAATGAACGCTACCGCAGCAACTGTAGCGGCGCGAAGCAGTACCCGCGGAAAAAATGGCAGCAGGACTCAATCTTGCAAACAAACCTAAACCTGAGTCTGCAAACACTGGGCAAGGCCGAGTTAACTATAGATTATACCATTCCTGAATTGATTCACTCAATTGAACTTGTGCAACGCCAGGTACGGATACAGTGGTCCCACTATTCACAGGAGAGGAGCACCTCGCTCGCGGAGGGGAACTGAGGGGAATCTGCGGATTGGAACCTATGGATGTGCTATGTGTGTCAACGAACAGACCGGCATCTGCAACTGCCGGAAACTGGCACCTGACGCGTACTGAACAAGTACCGCCTATCTTTCAATGAAACCAATTTAATAAAAGGAAAAGGAGAAGAACATGGCACAGGATACCTCAAAGAATGAGAATGCGGCGAGCGATACTCGGGAAGCTGCGGAGAATATGACTCAGCATGCGGGCGATGCGGCCCGGCGTGTAGGCCGGGCAGCGAAATCGGCAGGCCAGGAAGTCGGATCGGTGGCAAAGGATGAATTTGCAAAGCTGAGAGCCGACCTGGATGATCTCATTTCCCGCATTCCCAATCTGTCAGACGTCGACCTGGAAGAAGCCAAGGAAAAACTTATGGCAAAAATTGCTGACACCCGTGAGGCTGCCCACGATCTGGCGGAGGACGCCCAAGAGCAATTCGACTATGCCGTCGAGTGCTCGAAGGAGTGTATACGTGAACACCCTCTTCAATCGGTTGGCTACGCGGCTGGGATCGGCCTGATAATCGGCCTGTTGCTGGCCCGTCGCTAAGCTACGTATTCCGCCATTTAGTTCGAGATGAACCGCCATGTTTGAGACCATTAAAAAAGCGAAAGAAATTGGAGTTCTCATCCTGGAACGCCTCAACGAATACATTGAGCTGGTAAAAATATCCGTGGAGATTCAGGGGAGGAACTTCAAGCGACGGCTGATCGGCTACGTCGTGATAACGTTTCTCTCCGTCCTGAGTCTTGTGTTCGCGGGAGTTGCCGTTATCGTTACTTTCTGGGACACCCCCTATCGCGTGGTCTCAGCCTGGGGTGTTGCCGCGTTCTATGCATTGACTGCCTTTGTAGTTTATTTCGCAACCCCCGGTCAGACAGATTCTGTTTCAGCTTTTGATACCGTGCGTGATGAACTACAGCAGGATATCAAGCTGATGAAGGATATCGTATGAGCACCTCGCTGGAATATGAAAAAAAGGCGCTGTTGGAGCGGATGCATGCCAGCCGCAGGGAATATCGATCCAGATATGGACATGAGGATGAGCAGACGCAGGTGACGGGCGATGATGTTTTTCCGCGCAGCCGGACATTCAGGTTCATAGCGCGCCACCCCTACTCTATCTCGCTGGGTCTGTTAGCTGTGTTGTCCGCAGTACCCTCCAGATCATTGAGCAAAGCGGTAAAAAGCGGCATTGCACTGTCCTCCGGCGTCCTCGGCAGCAGCGCGAGAACGCTGGTGATGCGTGAGGTTCTGCCGGCGGTGATAAGGTCGCTGAATTCCCGACGGCGGATGTAACTTCGAGTGTAGAAGTAATAAAAGCACCAGCTTAAAAGGCACAGGAAAAAATTAGTCATGGAGAAAGATTTTCCAATTTTCTCGGGAGAATTATGATGGGAAAATATTTTATCGCCTGGCTTCTGGGTGTACCTGCGTTTGTTTTAATCATCGTTTATTTTCTGATGAATTAGGTGAGGTCCCAATCCATACGGCGGGGCGGAGTTTTCTGCTTCCTCTGCCCCCTCCCTACACGCAACCGCAACCCAATCGCAATTCAGTGGAGTTGACTTGAAAAGTCGCTATATATCAGGAAGCATCAGTATCGCGTTGATAATCGTTGCTTTCGGCCTTCCGGCACTGGTCTTCGCGGAAGTTTCCGCGGAACGAAAACCGAATGATGTGCGGGAGGTTGTCACGCCGCCCTGGGAACTGTACGACACCGATGAAGATGGGTACATAACCATGAAGGAGGCCGCAGTGCAGAAAATGTCTCCCCAGGTTTTCCACAGTCTTGATATCGACCGGGATGGCAGACTGAACAGGGATGAGTTCACCAAAGTGCCTCCCATGCGGGAGAAGTGAGCAGCGGTCTTTTGATATTCCCTGTGAAAAATCGGGCGGAGTATTGAAAACTCGAGGCGGTGGAATAGGTGTAACACTTGTATTTCCGCTACAATTCTCCCGATGATTTCAACAGATGCAGTTGTTCCCGCAGTCGAGGCGAAAGGGGAGCCTGACACCCGCACAGCCACCGGAAACATCTTCCTGGTCGGGATGATGGGCGCCGGAAAAACGACGGTGGGCAGACTCCTCTCCCATTTCCTGGAAAAAACCTTTTACGACTCAGATCGGGAAATACAGAAACGAACGGGTGTCAGTATTCCCACGATCTTCGAGATCGAAGGAGAAGCCGGCTTTCGCAGGCGCGAAACCGAGATATTGTCCGAACTCATGAATGCAAGGAATATCATTCTGGCGACGGGAGGCGGAGCCGTATTGAGTGGAGCAAACCGGACAATGCTGAAGCACGGCGGCACCGTGATATATCTGCGAGCATCCATCGATGATTTATGGCGCCGCACGCGGCATGACAAGAACCGTCCGCTACTGCAAACCTCCGACCCTCGCGCAAGACTGGCTGAACTGTTTATGCAGCGTGACCCGTTATACCGGGAGACAGCGCATATCGTGGTTGAAAGCGGGAAACGAAGCCCTCGGCATCTGGCTCAATCGCTGGCACAACAGCTGACGATCTCATCCCGTACCGGATAAAATAAAAACCGGTTGGAAGGTTCTGTTCGTTTCCCTTCCGCCGATTGGAAAATCGCTACTCGGCTAAGGGTGGCCTGTCCGGGAACAGCACATCGGTAAAACCGAACGTGCGAAAATCAGTAATCCGCATCGGGTAGAGAATCCCCTGCAAGTGATCGCATTCGTGTTGCACCACCCGGGCGTGAAATCCCTCCACCGTCCGGTCTATGCGGTTACCATATTGGTCCGAACCCTCATAACGTATTCTGGCATACCGGGGGACCATCCCGCGCATGCCGGGAACGCTGAGGCAGCCTTCCCAATCCTGCTCCATATATTCCGTGAGAGGGGTCAGTACCGGATTTGCCAGCACCGTGTAGGGTACCTCCTCCGCATCCGGATAGCGCGGATTACTCTTCACCCCGAAAATGACAACCTGCAGGCCGATCCCGATCTGCGGTGCAGCCAAGCCGGCGCCTTCCAGCGCCTCCATCGTATCATGCATGTCTCGAAGCAATGTTTCAAACTCGGGGGTGCTGAAATTCTCCACCTTCCGAGCCACTTCCAGTAAGCGGGGATCGCCCATTTTGAGGACAGGTTTAATCGGCATCGAGCGTTACCACCCATTCGAGAATATTTCTGACCCTGACCATCGTTTTTTCCAGAACGTCATGCGCCTCATCCAGGCGAATGAGATGAGCACTGCTTTTACGGCCAGCCGCATAATTTGCGACTACTGCCATGGTTGCATAGCACAGGCCCAACTCTTTGGCAAGGGCGGCCTCGGGCATACCCGTCATTCCAACCATGTCAACCCCATCCCGCTCCAGCCGGTTGATTTCAGCCGCAGTTTCGAGTCGCGGCCCTTGGGTTGCCCCATAAACCCCTCCGTCAAGCACCTTTTCGCCGGCACATTCTGCTGCTTCCAGGAGACGCTTGCGGGTCAAAGGGCAATAGGGCTCGGTGAAATCGATGTAGGTCACTGACCGGTCCTTGCCATCGTAATAGGTATACTTGCGACTGTGGGTATAGTCGATAATCTGGTCGGGAATCACCACCGTGCCCGGTGCGAGATCAGGACGGATTCCACCTACCGAAGCAACCGCTATTACCCTCGTCAGATTCACCGACTGCAATGCCCACAGATTGGCGCGGTAATTCACCTCGTGAGGGGGAATCGTATGGCCATATCCATGACGCGCCAGAAAAACGACCGTATTGTCACGTATCTTGCCAAAAGTCAGAGGACCTGATGGTTCCCCATAAGGGGTCGTTACAACTTTCTGATGGGAAATTTCAAGACACTCAAGCTGGGCCATTCCGGTCCCGCCAATAATTGCAAGCATATCTCTGGATTTTACCTCACTCTTTCAAGGCATAGATGGCGGGCAAATTGCGCCATGCCCCATATATATCCATGCCGAAGCCGAAGACGTAGCGGTTCGGCACCACAAGACCCACAAAATCCGCCCTGATCGGCTTGGGGCTGGCAATATCCTTATCGGCGAAAACGGCGCTATAAAATGCTGCTGCACCGTGGCTCATCACCCATTCACGTATGGCGGCGAGCGTAATTCCTTCATCAAGGATATCATCCACCACCAGTACAACCCGGTCTTGCACATTTTCGCCCGGCGAGACTTTCCAGTCGATCCTGCCACCGCGCGTCTTTTCAGCGTAACGGCTGACATGAAGATAATCGAAATTAAGCGGGAATTCCAGCAGGGGAAGCAGTTGGCCGGTAAACACGACCGCGCCTCCCATGATGCTCAGCACCAAAGGATAACGATGTGCCAGGACAGCCGTAATATCGACTGCCATACGCCTGACGGTCTCCACTACAGCATCAGCAGGAAATATCTGCTCTGCTTCTCTCAGAATTTTCTGTGCATCCTCGTATGGGAGCATCGGCACGGGTAACCTGATGAAGAATAAGGAACAGGAAAAATTCGATCGGACAGCGGATAGATGGCTAGACGCTGGTATGCCCGATGCATCTGGCGTCGAGATACGCCGCAAACTCCTGCCCGACCTCCGGGTGCTGGAGCGCCAGCGCAATCGTGGCCTTGAGGTATCCTATCTTGCTCCCGCAATCGTAACGCGTTCCGCGAAATTCGTACGCCAGCGCCCGTTCTTCCCGCAGAAGCGAGGCGATTCCATCGGTCAGCTGAATCTCCCCTCCGGCGCCCGGCTGTACCCTTTCCAGATGCTCGAAGATCTTCGGGGTCAAAATATAGCGGCCCACAACACCCAGGGTGGAGGGCGCATTCTTCGGCTGAGGTTTTTCCACGATACCGGTAATGGGATGCAATCCATTCATTCCGGGGCCGCATTTCACGATGCCATAGTTTACCGTGTCTTCAGGCTCGATATTCTGTACGGCCAGAATCGAACAGCCATTCTCCTCGTACACCTTGCCCAGCTGCCGCATGATCGGCTCATCTCCCACGAGCAAGTCGTCTGCCAGCAGCACGGCAAAAGGATCATTTCCGACCGCGGGACGCGCGCAAAGTATCGCATGGCCTAACCCGAGCGCTTCTGATTGGCGGATATAAATACAATGAATATTTTTAGGCAGAATGCTTCGCAACATTTCCAGCGTTTCATTTTTGCCACGTGCCTCCAACTCGCTTTCCATTTCGTACGCTTTGTCGAAATGGTCTTCAATGGCGCGCTTGTGACGGCCTGTTATGAAAATCATCTCCGTGATACCCGCTGCGATCGCCTCTTCGACCGCGTACTGAATCAGCGGCTTGTCTACAATCGGCATCATTTCCTTGGGACTTGCCTTCGTCGCGGGGAGAAAACGCGTGCCCATTCCTGCCACAGGAAAAACTGCTTTACGTATTTTTGGCATTAACCCATCCGTTCAGGAATCCGCCTGCGAAGCCTGCAACAATCGTATCAATTCCGCTTCGTCAAGAAGCGCCACTCCCAATTCAACCGCTTTGTCATACTTGCTGCCCGGGTCCGCGCCCGCGACGACGTAATCCGTTTTTTTGGACACACTGCCGGCAACCTTTCCTCCCATCGCTTCAATTTTCTCCCTAGCCTCCTCCCGGCTCATGGTCGGCAGGGTTCCCGTCAGTACAAAGATTCTGCCAGCAATTTTGTTGCTTGCGGGGCCTGCCTCCAGACGTGCAGAACCGGCTGCATGGTCTGTTGTCTGTGTTCCCGCATCTTCTTTCCAGCGTATTCCCGCGGCGCGCAGTTGCTCTACAACCTCACGATTGTGCCTTTCGCCAAAAAAATCGGCAATGCTTTGGGCGATGACAGGGCCCACATCCGATACCTGCTGCAAAGTTTCCACGTCTGCGTCCATCAGGCGGTCGAGTCCTCCAAAATAGCGGGCCAGGTCCCTCGCAGTGGCCTCGCCTACGTTGCGAATACCCAGGGAATAGATGAATCGGGCTAGGCTCGTGTCTTTGCTTTTTTCAATTTCGTTGATAATATTTCCCGCTGATTTTTCCCCCATCCGATCCAGCGCGGCGAGCGCGGCCAACCCCAGCTTATACAAGTCTGCGGGGGTTCGAATGATGGCATTGTCCACCAGGTGATCCACCAGCTTATCGCCCAGCCCATGGATGTTCATGGCGCGACGCGAGGCAAAATGCAGAATTGCCTGTTTCCGTTGAGCGGGGCAAAACAATCCGCCCGTGCAGCGGGTCAGGGTTTCTCCGGGCAGTCGAATCGTCCTGGAGCCGCACACCGGACAGTGCTCAGGCATCACGAAAGGTTTCGCGTCCGACGGCCGGCTTTCTTTCTGAACTGCGACCACTTCCGGAATGACATCTCCTGCTCGCCGTACCGTTACCCGATCACCGATCATGACGTCCTTGCGTCGGATCTCATCTTCGTTATGTAAGGTCGCATTGGTGACGGTTGCACCTCCGACGAATACGGGCTTGAGGCGCGCCACCGGGGTCAGCGCCCCCGTTCTGCCTACTTGCACATCGATTCCAAGCAACTCGGTCGTTGCCTCCTGTGCCGGGAATTTATGGGCGAGCGCGAATCGCGGAGCGCGCGATACAAAGCCGAGTTTTTCCTGATACTCCAATTTGTTGACCTTGTACACCGTACCATCGATGTCATAAGGCAATTGTTCGCGCAATCCACTTATTTCATGATGATACTCCAACAGACCGGCAACGCCGGTCACCGTCCTGCGTTCACGCATTACAGGAAAACGCAGTGACGAGAGATAGTCAAGCAAGTGGCTGTGTGTATCATGGGAAACATTTCCCCCTTCGCGCGCACCGATGCCATATGCGAAGAACCTCAGGCTGCGATTGGCAGTAATGCGGGGATCGAGTTGCCGCAGGGAACCTGCGGCAGCATTGCGCGGATTTATAAAGGTCTTTTCGTTCTTTTCACGCTGCTGCCGATTCAATCGCTCGAAATCCGCTTTCAACATCAATACCTCACCCCGGACTTCCAGAAATGCAGGAATTTCGGCGCTCCCGTCTGCCGCCTTCAGACCAAGAGGAATGCTGCGAATGGTTTTCAGGTTCAAAGTCACATCCTCTCCGATGTAACCATCTCCACGGGTGGCTCCCGAGACAAGCATGCCATTCTCATAGCAGAGGCTTATTGCCAGACCATCGAATTTCGGCTCTACTGCATACTCGACGTGAGTGATGCCGAGGGACTGGCGCACGCGTCGATCGAATGCCTCTACCTCACCCTCCATGAATGCATTGCTCAGGGAAAGCATCGGGGTACGGTGAACGACCCGGGGAAACGCTTTGAGGGGAGGAATACCGACGCGCTGAGTGGGGGAATCGGGCGTTATGAGTTGGGGATGACGTTGCTCAAGCTCCTCCAGTTCACGGAACAGCTTGTCGAAGTCCGCATCGGGAATCGTCGGGGTGTCCAGTTCGTAATAACGGATATTATGCAGTTCGATTGCATCGCGCAGTTCCCGCAGATGACGCGATATCTCGCTCAAGCGTTCACTCACCCAAACAGCCTCAGCGCTATCTGACCCCCCGGCGGGATATTGCGCGCCATCATCACGGATTGAATGCTGCTCAATTGTTGCTTGATTTTCCGGATGCCGCTATCGCTCAATGGCACACGGTTGTCATCCACCATGAAACCCCCGAGTGCTTCGGAGAAAGTTTCAGCCAGATGCACCATCTGATTGAAAACGCGTTCACCATTGGCAACTCGCGGCACGTCAAGAAAAAGCGTGATGCCACGAGTGGTGAGTGTTCGAATACTGTCGGGAAGAAAAGGAGGTGGCTCATAATTGCCCAGGGAAAACAAAACAACGTTGTTTTCGTCCCGGTAATGAAACATCCCCTCGTCTCCCAGTTTGAAGCCGCATGCTTCCGCCATGACGCGAATCTTGGCGCCGGTAAAAACGCTGTTATCCCTGCTGATGATATTGATACCGGCCATGACATCCACCTGGGTACAGAATTCATCGAGCATCAGGGCCCGGCTGTAGCTTTTATGTATGTCAGGACAATGGGCAGTTGCATTGACGCGGGCCGCAAAACTTTCCGCCATGTCGCGAAATTCACCCAGACTCACTTCGCTCACAGGTCCTGCGCGATCAGCCAGTTGCAGGCAACCCTTCAGATTGACGTAGCTCGCTTTGCCCTCCCGGCTACGTCTATCCGCCGGGATTTCTTCCCAGGATGCATCTGCTTCCTGCTTCCCCATCCACCGCACCGGCTTGCTGAAATCAGATTTACGATCCAGCACGTCCGCCAGAGTTAAATCAGCGAACGGTGTCTCTCGGGCGATCTCAACCACATAATCCACTGCGTCGGAGACACTGTCTCCTTCGACCGATCTTTCCTCATCGCTCGCTGCGGCAACAGGTATACTGAATCTTTCATGAACAACGGCTCCTTCACGGCGAGAATCTTCATCGACCGATCTGCGGGCAGGCACAGTGAATGAAGCCGGTCCTTTAAACCGGGTGCGCTCAACCGCTTTCCCGGCCTTCGGCCTGGATGGAGGATGCAGAGCTGGATGGACGTTCGCTTTCTGGGCCGGTTCAGATACTTCCGGGGAAGCACTTGAATGCGTACCGGGTTCGGCTTCAGGTTCGTGCGGCTCGGCGCCGGTGCTGAGGCGAGGTTCTATTCTTTCCTCTCCTTTGGCAGATACACCCGCTCCCAGGAGTATATCCTCGTGCTCCCGGCTGAATGCCTGCTCTGCTTTCCGACGGTAGCGGCGTTGCTGCGTCCAGTTAAAAACCATTACGCCGAGCACCACGACGATGCCAATGCCGATCAGGCTGATTTGCAATTCACTTAGATTGCCCATGGTCGCTTCACGTTGCCAAGGCTGTATTGCCCAGTCTTACAGCCTCCTCCATTTCTACCGCCACCACGCGCGACACACCTTTCTCCTGCATGGTAACCCCTATTAATTGCTGCGCCATTTCCATGGTAATTTTGTTATGACTGATAAATACAAACTGGGTTTGACGCGACATCTTCCGCACAAGATTGCAGAAACGTTCAGTATTGCTATCGTCCAAGGGAGCGTCCACCTCATCCAGCATGCAAAAGGGTGCCGGGTTGAGTTGAAATAGAGAGAATACAAATGCCAGCGCGGTCAGCGCCTTTTCGCCACCGGATAACAAATGGATCGAACTGTTTTTCTTGCCAGGCGGTTGAGCGACAATCTGTACGCCTGCATCCAGAATTTCTTCACCCCTCAGCATCAGCTTCGCATGCCCACCTCCGAATATGGTGGGGAACATGTCGCCCAGATGAGCATTGACCTTCTCGACCGTCTCGAGCAGCCGCTCGCGGGTTTCACGATCTATGCGTCGTATTGCGTTCCTGAGTGTTTCCGACGCCTCTTCCAGGTCCTGCGCCTGTGAATCGAGATAGGTTTTTCGGGTCTGGCAAGACTGTAATTCATCAAGCGCCGCGGTATTGACCGGCCCCAACGCGGCGATATCGCCACGCAATCGGCTGACCTCGCTCTGCAATGCGGCAGGACGTGTCTTTCCCAGAGAATTTATCAATTCCTCTTCAGAGATTTCGCACCCCTGCAGTTGTTCGCCAAACTGATTCTCGGTAATTCTGGCCTCCTGCTCCTTGAGGCGCATATGGTTGATTGCCTCACGCAACGGATGCAATTTTTGTTCGGAAGCCATTCGCTCCTGCTCTATCTGCCGCAATTCCGCAGCCAGGGCTTCCAGGGCATTACGCGCCTCCGCCAGTTTCTGTTCACGCTGCTCACGCAATTCCAGCCGTTCCTGCAGCATTCCTACCAGATGGCTTTCATCGAAACTGTCTTGCTCGACCTGCAATTTCTCCAACTGAACTCCGAGCTCACCGACACTCCGCTCGATTCCCCCGATAGCATTTTGCGCTTCCGCGATTTTGTGCTCGCAGGTTTTTTCATGAAAGGCAGCTTCCTGCATTTCCCTCGATGCATTCTGAGCAAGGTGGCGCTGAGTGACGAGTGACTCCTCAGCAGCCTCGCGCGCGCGTTGCTCCGTTCGCACCTGCTCTTGCAGGAATTTGATCCGTTCGCCATGCTCGACAAGCCTTGCTTCGGCATCGCACTGACGGGAAGCTTCTGCCTCTGCATCCTGTTTGATTTCGGCCAGATCGCAATCGATCTGTTCGCGCCTCTGCTCGTTGCGTTCAGTTGCCTGGGTCAGCTTCAATGCCTGCATTTGCACATTATGATACAATTGCTGAAGCTGTTCATTCTCATGACGCAGACTGGACAGGGATGACTCCAGATCGTAACACGTGTCTCCGGCGGTATCGAGCGCCGACTGCTCGACGTCGAGCTTCGCCCTTAGCGCTTCCATTTCCACTTCAATCTGCGCGATCTCCCGTTGCCGTGCAAGCACGCCATGCAACTGCGAGTCAGGGGAGTAAAAGGTGAGGCTATGGCAGGTAACCACACAGCCTTCCTGCGTCACCAGCATTTCACCAGGTGAGAGCAGGTTTCGCCGGGAAAGCGCTGCATCGAGGCTATCAATCGCAAATATGCCGCTCAGCCATTCATCCACTACAGATTTTACACCCGTATCGCTGCAGGTCAGATAGGATCGCAATGCGACCTCTGCTCTCCCGTCTCTGGCAGGTTTGTCGCCCACCTCTTCAGCCTCTGCTACCTTTGCAGTCTTTTGCAACCTCATCCCTGCCGGCTCGAACAACGCACACTTCCCTGGCGGGGGGCTGGCCCACTCGAGCGCCGCCTCCAACTGCGCCACGCGTGTACCATTCAAACGCTCGCGCAGCACAGCTTCAAGCGCATCTTCCCAACCCTTCTCGATCTGTATGCCTTGCCACAACCGCGGTAGAGAATCGAGCCGATGTCTTGCAAACCAGGCGTTCAGTCCTTCACTGCTTTCAAGACGCCCCTGCAGACGCTGTAATGCGCTCAGCCGCGCTTCAGCCTGCATCATCTGCTGTTCCAGCGCCTGTACGTTGCGCGCAAACTCGCGTTTGACTTCCTCAGCGTCAAGCAGCAGGTTTTCTGTTTGCGCAAACTCCTCCTGCTTTTGTTTCAGATCATGAGCAATCGCTTCAGTCTCTCGGGTCAGATCCGATAACTCCTCGACCTTTGATTCCGGCAAGGCGTCACGCTCAACCAGCAATCGTTTGCGGCGTATTTCGAGTTGCTGAAACGCCTTTTCAGCATGGGCATGGTGACTTTTTTCGAGCTGCTCCGACTGCTCTGCCAGCAGCAGGTCGCGCTGCGTCCCGGCAAGCTTTTCCTGCCGCGTGCGAAAGATGGTTTCGGCCAGCGGCAATTTTTCATTCTCCACCGTGGCTTTCTGTTTACTTGCCTCGCTGGCCGATTGCGCCTGTTCGTACTCTTCGCGCCAGCGATTCAAGCTGTCCACCGCAGTATCGGCCTGCCTGGCATAATGCTCAAGTTGGTGCTTCATCGCGGCAATCTGTTGCGCGATGCGCTGATAATTTTCCCGCACGTGCTGTATCTGCTGTTCAGTGTACGCCACGTCGGCATTGGCCGCATACAGTTCGCCCTGAGTCTCATGCAAGAGATCGCTGGCCGCAAAATGGTCCGCGCGCTTTTCCTCAAGCTGTTTTTCGGCCCTGCGCAACGCCGCTGCCTCGGCTTCGTGAGTTGTTTGCAGAGATTGAATTTCCTTTTCCGCCAGTGCCCGCTGTGATGCGGCTTCCTGTTTGCGGGCAAACCACAGGAGATTTTGCGCCTTGTCCAATCGACTCTGCAAGTCCTCGAACCGACGGGCTATTTCCGCCTGCTGCCCAAGACGCACCAATTGCTTTTCCAATTCCTGGCAAATATCGTTTACGCGCAAAAGGTTTTCGCGGGTGTCCGCCAGACGCGATTCCGTCTCACGCCGCCGCTCCCGGTATCTGGAAATACCGGCTGCTTCCTCCAGAAATACACGGACCTCCTCCGGCTTGGCTTCGATGATGCGGGAAATCATTCCCTGCTCGATGATGGCGTAGCCGCGCCCCCCCAATCCGGTACCAAGAAAAATATCGGCAATATCGCGACGCCGCACGTGAATATTATTGATGTAGTATGTGGATTCTCCGTCACGCCTCAGTACTCGCTTGATGCAAATCTCCGCATAACTCGACCACTGCCCTGCTGCCTTGCCCAGGCTGTTGTCAAACGCCAGTTCCACGCTGGCCCTGCCCACAGGCTTGCGGCTCGTGGAACCGTTAAAAATGACGTCCTGCATCGATTCACCGCGTAGCGCGGAGGCCCGGGATTCACCCAGAACCCAGCGGACAGCGTCGATAACATTGGATTTCCCGCACCCATTGGGACCGACGACCCCCACCAGATCCCCTGGAAAGGGAATTTCCGTAGGATCAACAAAGGATTTGAAACCGGCGAGTTTGATGTGGGAGAGACGCAATTTGTCGTTTGCAAGCAGTTATAATGTGCAGCCGCAGAAGGCGATCTCCTGGATGAAGCTTCCGGTTCGGGAACATTTCAAATCATCCTGGAAAAGCCTCCCAAGGGAACTCATTCTAACCGATTTTGACAGAGATAAGAGAATGCCCAGCAACCCCGGCAAAAACCTGGAAACCTTCCCCAATCCTGCTCAGGAACGGGACTACCATATCCATATGGAGATTCCCGAGTTTACCTGTTTGTGTCCCAAAACCGGACAGCCCGATTTCGCGACCCTGATTCTGGATTATATTCCTGACAAGAAGTGTGTCGAACTTAAAAGCCTCAAGCTCTATATCTGGTCTTTCCGCGACGAGAACGCTTTCCACGAAGCGGTGACAAACCGGATTGCCGATGACCTGATTACAGCCCTGGAGCCTCGTTATCTGCGTCTCACGGCAAAATTCTACGTGCGCGGGGGCATTTTCACCACGGTCGTTGCAGACCACCGTCAATCCGGCTGGGCTCCCCTGCCTTCCGTAGACCTCCTTCGTTTCGATAGCCAGCCCTCCACATGCGGATGAATCTGCCCATCCGCATACCGGATGCAGCCCCTGTTCAGCAAGAATCTCTGCTCGCCATGCCAGCCCGCAGTCTTGCCTGATTTCTGCGCACGGCGCACAGCGCAGCCAGACCCAGCGCGAGAAGCGCCAGCGTAGCGGGCTCAGGGAGGATCGTTATTTCACTTGGGGGCGGGCCTTCCCCCTCCCCCGGATCGTTCCAGTTCCCGGTATCGCCATTCCCGCCACCCCAATCCTCATTTCCTCCGACTCCTCCACTTCCGCCGTTGCCTTCGCCCGTTCCACCATTCCCATTACCCTGATTGGGCCCGCCTCCTTCAGCTCCGCCTGGATTGCCTGTTCTGCTATTATCCGGGTCGGAATTATTACTGTCCGGTCGAGATATCCCGCCGTCCTTGCCACTCTCGCCTGTACCTGGAGTGGCAGCGTCACGGGGACCCTCCCCTGCTCCACCTCCGCCACCTCCCCCGGTATAGGCGCCGTCCAGAGCACTGCCATCCCTGACATTTCTATTTCTGGCGGCAATTGCGTTGGAGCCTCCCCCAGCCCTGCTCCCATTTCTATTCGCATTACCGCTTCCATCCGAACCACCCCCGAAGCCAATGCAGTCGCCATCCTTTGGCCCCAGTCCGTTTCTCCGAACCTCACGCAGTTGCGCGCACACTTGTGCCGCATTTCTTACCCGAGTCACGTTGCCACTATAAGAATGTGGAGTAAACGGTGTGGTTTGTGAACTACCTTCGATGAGCTGCCACTGTGCCTGCATGAACAGATCCGGAACAGCCAGCAGGTTTACCAGTCCTGCCTCATCATTGATGAAACCTGGAATATTGACGCCGAAAGCTTCATTCCCTCCGAGCAGAGGGAGATCTAAGCCGGTCGATGGAGAAGCAAAATCCTCGGACAGGGGAAGCATATCGAAATATCCCGCAGCCAATGGCAGAATGAACTCCGGCGACCGGTTCCAGGATGGATGACTTGAATGTCCCCCTGTACCCCCTGTACCCTCAGTACCATCCGCTTCCACCCTGAGCCGGGGGACATGATATTCGAATTGAGGGGCAGCAGACGCGACGGATTCGGACTGAAATAATGTGATCGCATACGTATTTGCCGAAAGCGTAATCCCCGCACACATGCCCCACCGCCACACAGCATTCCTGATACCCATCATTCGATCTCCGCTCCCATGTCCATTCTCACAATGCCCGCTTCGGCCTCGTATTCCGTTACTGCCAATTGAGAGGCCGCCGCAACAAGCCGGACGGGCAGGTGAATCGAATCGTAGCAACTCCCGCCGCCAAAACAATTGGACGTTGGTACACCGGGTGAAGAAAGCGGCGATAAAAGTGGGTGAACGGGGAAGTGGAGAACCAGGGCCTATATTTCCTTCCTGGTGTTTCTTCGGGATTTCCTTCCCGGACCAGGATATTCGTCAATGAACGGTGGATCTGGAAAATACGTTCAGGATAACCACGCCAGCAACGATGAGTGCGAGACCCAGGATAGCAGGACCATCGAGTGCTTGCGCGAGAAAGAGCCAGGCGACAAGCGATATGAGCACGATGCCGACGCCAGACCAGATAGCGTATGCGATCCCCACAGACAGGGTACGCAAGGCAAGGGAGAGGAAGAAGAAAGCAACAGCATAGCCTGCCACGACCACGATTGATGGCCAGAACTGCGTGAAACCATTACTCGCTTTCAGGGCTGAGGTTGCCACCACCTCGCTGACAATTGCAACAGACAGGAAAAACCATTGCATATCGGGAATCCTCAGGCAATTTCAGAAAAGCGCAATGAGGACAATCAATCCCGATGCGCGGTGTGTGCGCAATCATACCGACTTGTTATGGAGTCTCCGCTAGCATCCCCAACGGTGTTGGCAGTTCGCAGGTTCAAGGAACGCGGGGGTCCACGGGCAGCGTGGACGCTATTCTAAAATAGAACAAAAAGTCTTTTTATTTCCCGATCTTTTAGCGCATTATTTCTTATACACTCTGGCGAGCAAAGAGCCAGCGCGAACCAAACAAAGCGGCAGAAAGGCTAAATGTCATACCCTGTTCTCGGTTGAATATCAAAAAAGGGGGAAACCGTGCGATATCTGAATATCATCGCAGTCATGTTGTTTTTTACCTCAACTGTCCATGCTGCGGTAACAGAGGATGCCTATATCGCTGGTTACGCTGCGGGTGTCCTGAAACATGGCTTTGGAATGGAGATTCCGACTCTGGTGGTGAAAGATGGCATCATTACTGTAAGTGAGGATAAACTGAAATCCGAGAATCGCGGGCAGGTTGTTCAGGCACTGTTGAAAATCCCGGGTGTGACCGGAGTAACCATAGCGGAAAAAAGTGTCAGCAGAATTGCGGAACGCGAGGCATTCAAGCCTATTCAGCACCCTTCCGCCACCTCTCGGGAGCCGGGAACGGCAACGACCGAAACCGAGGCAGGCATACCCGCGGCGGGTCCCACCGTTCTGGCCACCGGGATGCTGCCCGAAGGGCATTTATTCAAACCCTTACTGGCCGATCCGCGATGGGCACATTTCTCCGCCGCATATCGCAACTATGTCGGAAACAACATTGACGGAAACAACAATGGCTCCGTCAGCTTTGGCGAAACCATTCCGTTCTACCGCGCGAATTTCGGACAATCCACGGTGCAGTGGGAAGCAGGTCTTCAAGCAGCCGTCTTCAGCGATTTCAATCTCGGCGCGCCTTCGACTGATCTCATCAATAGCGATTTCATAGCATCCGCTTATGGAAGTGTGCGGGCAGGTCACTTTTCTGCTTTTGGTCGTGTCTATCATCAAAGTTCTCATCTTGGAGATGAATTGTTACTGCGCAGGTTAACCAACCTGGAGCGGATCAACCTCAGTTATGAGGGAGCCGATCTCCGGTTGTCGTATGAACTTCCGTACGGGCTGAGGGTTTACGGCGGCGGGGGCGGAATCTTCCACAAGGAACCCTCGAGCATCAAGCCCTGGTCGATCCAATATGGCGTCGAATTCCGAAGCCCATGGCGGATCGCATTTTTACCGCTGCGGCCGATTGTGGCGGTTGACCTCAAGAATCATCAGCAGAACGACTGGAACGCCGATGTATCCGCCCGGGCGGGCGTTCAACTGGATCACTTCCGGGCATTCGGCCGCAACCTTCAGTTCCTGGTTGAGTATTTTCACGGAAACTCCCCGACGGGCCAGTTTTTCAGACAGCGGGTAGACTATCTCGGTATTGGAGCGCACTATCATTTCTGACCCTCATTACTGTAAAGAAACCGGGAAGGGTAAAGCGCTATACTGGACATGTCTGAGCCTTCTGTCCCTTTTGTCCCCTCTGTCCTGGCATGCCCAACACCATCGTCCGCAATTACTCTCGCCAGGCTTTTGATACGCTAATCCGGCACGGTTTCCACCCGGTCCTGGCCCGTGTCTATTCTGCACGCGGTATCGAAGAGCCACGCCAGCTTGAGATCGATTGGTCCCGCCTGATCCCCTTTGCACACCTGAAGAATGCAACCGTGATGGCGCGATTTCTGGCCGAGGCGATTGCACTCCGCAAGCGCCTGTTGATCGTGGCTGATTACGACTCGGACGGCGCCACGGCTTGTGCCGTAGGAATACGCGCATTGAGGAAATTCGGGGCCCAGGTCGACTACCTCGCCCCCAATCGCTTCGAGTACGGCTATGGTCTTACCCCGGAGATCGTACGCGTGGCTGCCGCGAGCGCTCATCGTCCGGATATTCTGATTACGGTCGATAATGGCATCGCCAGCGTGGAAGGCATTGCCGAGGCCAATCGCCTCGGAATGCAGGTTCTCGTCACTGATCATCATCTTCCAGGCGATACGCTGCCTGAGGCGGTCGTCATCGTCAATCCCAACCAGCCCGGCTGTGATTTTCCCAGTAAGCACCTCTCCGGCGTGGGCGTCCTGTTCTATGTCATGCTCGCGCTGCGGGCTGAACTACGGGCAAAAGGCGTGTTTGCATCTCCGCAGCAGGAACCAAATCTGGGGAGCCTGCTGGATCTGGTTGCGCTGGGCACCGTGGCGGATGTCGTGAAGCTCGACGACAACAATCGGCTTCTGGTACAGCAGGGTTTGAAACGCATTCGCAAGGGAAATGGATGCGCGGGCATCAACGCTCTGATCAACGTTGCGCGGCGGGATTTCAGGCAAACCTCCACCTACGAGCTGGGTTTCATGATTGGACCGAGACTGAACGCGGCAGGACGGCTGGACGATATGTCCCTGGGCATCGAGTGCCTCATTACCGATGACCCCACGCGCGCTGCCCAGCTTGCGCTGCAACTGGACACATTCAACCGCAAGCGGCAGGAAATTGAATCCGGCATGCGGGATAGTGCCCTGCACATGCTGGAGAATATCTTTTCTGGTAGCAGTGGTTTGCAGGACTCGGCCACGCTGCGGTCATCGGATATTATGCCCGAAGGGACAGGCCTATCCCAATCGAATGATTCCGCGCGAGAGGCGCCGACCGCGTATGCCTTGACCCTGTTCGATCCCGGCTGGCACCAGGGGGTAATCGGCATACTGGCGTCGCGCATAAAGGATAAATTTCATCGCCCGGTTATCGCATTTGCACTGGGGGGCCAGGATGAGCTGAAAGGGTCGGGGCGGTCCATACCGGGCTTCCACTTGAGAGATGCGCTGGATCGGGTTTCAAAACGCTATGCCGGGCTTTTGCTCAAATTCGGTGGTCATTCCGCGGCAGCTGGCCTGACCATACGTACATGCGATTTCGAAAAATTCTGCCATGCCTTCGAACAGACTGCCAGGGAATTGCTGGGGCCCGCGGATCTCAGGCGGGTCATCGAAACCGACGGCGACCTGGATGAATCCGAAATAACTCTGGAACTGGCTGAACATCTCATGCGGCAGGCATGGGGACAGGGATTCCCGCAACCCGCGTTTCGCAGCCGCTTTCATGTGGAAGACCAGCGTGTCGTCGGACAAAAACACCTTAAATTAAAATTAAGAAAGACGCGGACCGAAACCGGAAACGGCCAGCCGGAGAAATCAGTCTTTCTTTATGACGCTATACTGTTCCTCCATGACGCCCCTCTTCCCGGGGTAATAGACGCCGTTTACCGATTGCAGGTAAATGACTTCAAGGGTGATGCTTCCCTGCAATTTGTCCTGGAGTATTGGTCAGAAGCAACCATGATGTAATCAAGAATCCTCGCTCATTCCGCGCGCCCGCGTTTACAGCATCTCCACTCCATGGCTGACATATAATATTTGACCGACCAGCATGATGCGGCGAGCCGGTCAAATCCCGTTGGGGTGGCTGTCCAGTTCCTGTTTGATTACAATCCACCGATTTTCGCGCCCCGGCGCTCACCCAACTGTCACCTTCTGTCACTTGTTAAAACCACCTGGCTCAAATTAAAACAGAATGGCATTCAATCTGACCATTCCCTCATCCGGATCGACTATTCGCTACGGTCACTTTGACGGATCTTCCGACTCGCTTGCCCTCGCCCAACTGGCACTGGAGGCGAAAGCAAAACCCGTTGCCATTATTACGGCGAGCGCTTTGGCCGCCCAACGGCTGCTGGAGGAAATACCTTTTTTTGCACCGGAGCTGAGAACCCGGCTGCTGCCGGATTGGGAAACGTTGCCCTACGATACTTTTTCGCCCCATCAGGACCTCGTTTCCGAAAGACTGGCCACGCTCTACCAGCTCATGAATGGCGCCTGCGACATATTGATCGTTCCCGTCACCACGGCTCTGTACCGCATGCCGCCGCCCGAATACCTTGCGGCACATACTTTTTTTCTCGCTCGCGGCGAAACCCTTGACCTGAACGCGTTGCGCGGCCAAATGACTCTGGCTGGCTACAGTCACGTTACCCAGGTACTTTCACCTGGGGAATACAGCATACGCGGCGGGCTGATCGACCTGTTTCCGATGGGAAGCCCGTTGCCCTATCGGATCGACCTGCTCGATAACGAAATCGAAACCATCCGTACCTTTGACGTCGATACCCAGAGAAGCGTTTATCCCGTCACCGAGATACGACTACTGCCCGCGCGCGAATTCCCTCTCGATGAGGAAGGCCGAACCCGCTTTCGAGGCAAATTCCGTGAAAAATTCGAGGGAGATCCTTCCAGGAGCCTGATTTACAAGGACATCAGCAAGGGCGGCAGTCCCGCGGGCATCGAGTACTACCTGCCTCTTTTTTTTGAGCACACTGCTACACTGTTCGATTATCTACCGCAAACGACGCTGTTGTGCCTGCATCATGAACTATATCAAACGGTAGAGAGTTTCTGGCATGACACTCAGGCGCGGTATCAGCTTCTGCGGGGCGACAGTGACCGGCCGCTGCTGAAACCCGCAGAGTTGTTCCTTACCACGGAAGCATTCTTCGGCGCGCTGAAGCCCTATTCCTGCATTGAGATTCTATCGGAAGACCATGGGACGAAAACCCCTGGAGTCGAAATGCAAGGTTTCAGCATTCCTTTGCCTCCGCTCCAGGTCGATCGCCGCGCCGTGAATCCGGCGGAGAAACTTTCTGCCTTTATTGCCGAATTCGCATCCTCCGAAGGTGGAAGAACGCTGCTCCTTGCCGAAAGTCTGGGCAGGCGTGAGTTGATTGCCGATCATTTGAAGCAATACAGGCTCAATCCGGACATATGCGACAACTATGCGCAATTTGGTGCAAGCGCTAAACCCTTCATGCTCGGTGTGGGGCCATTGCACAACGGCTTCATATACCCGGCGGAAGGAATAGCCTTTGTAACCGAGAGCGAGCTCTATGCAAGACATTTGCACGGCCGGAGTGAACGGGATTCGCGCAAAACCAGTGCGATTGCCGATGCCGTTCTGCGCGATCTGTCCGAGATCAAGGCGGGCGATCCGGTCGTACATGAGCAACACGGCATAGGCCGTTATCTCGGACTCGTCAGTATGGATCTGGGAGAGGGCGAAACGGAGTTTCTGTCGCTGGAATACGCCGGCGGCGACAAGCTGTACGTACCTGTCTCGCAACTGCATCTTATCGGCCGATACAGCGGCGCTTCACCGGAATCCGCACCCCTGCACAAGCTGGGCAGCGGCCAGTGGGATAAGGCAAAGCGCAAGGCGATGCAACAGGTACGGGATACGGCGGCGGAACTGCTCAACATCTATGCCCAGCGTGCTGCCCGCGTTGGACACGCATTTCACCTGAAAGAGCAGGATTACGAGGCCTTCGTCGAAGGGTTCGGATTCGAGGAAACGCCGGATCAGGCGACCGCCATCGCTGCGGTAATCGACGACCTGACCTCTGCCCGGCCCATGGACAGGCTCATCTGTGGGGATGTGGGTTTTGGCAAAACGGAGGTGGCGCTAAGGGCTGCTTTTGTCGCTGTCGCGGATGGCAGGCAGGTCGCGGTACTGGTCCCTACTACGCTGCTGGCGGAACAGCATTTCCAGAATTTTTCGGATCGTTTCGGTCTGATTGCCGAGGAATGGCCGGTTAAAATTGCCGAGCTGTCGCGTTTCCGTTCAGGCAAGGAGCAGGCCCAGGCGCTGGCGGGCCTGGCAGACGGGCAGATAGACATCGTGATCGGTACGCATAAGCTGATCCAGAAAGGTATCAGATTCAAGAACTTGGGGCTGGTCATTATCGACGAGGAGCACCGCTTTGGTGTACGCCACAAGGAGCAGTTGAAAAACCTCCGCTCTGAAGTGGATGTCCTGACGCTTACCGCCACGCCTATTCCGCGCACCCTGGCCATGTCGTTGGAGGGATTGCGCGATTTCTCCGTCATTGCAACGGCGCCGCGACGGCGGCTGGCCATCAAAACCTTTGTAAACCGTTTTTCCGAGGGAATCATTCGCGAGGCCTGTCTGCGGGAGTTGAAGCGGGGCGGGCAGATATACTTTTTACATAACGAGGTGAGTACCATCCAAACGATGCATGACAAGCTCGTCCGCCTGCTGCCTGAAGCGCGAATAGGCATCGCCCACGGACAAATGCGGGAACGCGAGCTGGAACATGTGATGAAAGATTTCTATCAGCAGCGGTTCAATCTGCTGCTCTGTACAACGATCATCGAAACCGGCATCGATGTGCCCACTGCCAATACCATTATCATCCATCGTGCGGATAAATTCGGGCTGGCGCAACTGCATCAACTGCGTGGGCGGGTAGGGCGCTCGCATCATCAGGCGTACGCCTACCTGCTGGTACCGGAGGAGGAGGCATTGGGGGCTCAGGCCAGAAAGCGCCTGGAAGCTATTCAATCCATGGAAGAGCTCGGGGCCGGCTTCTATCTCGCCATGCATGATCTCGAGATTCGCGGCGCCGGTGAAGTCCTCGGAGAGTCCCAAAGCGGCGAGATGCAGGAAATCGGCTTCAGTCTCTATGCCAGTATGCTGGATGCAGCCGTGAGGTCACTGAAGGAAGGCAAGGAACCTGACATGCAGCATCCCCTTGGCGTTGCCACGGAAATCAACTTGCATGTTCCCGCTTTGCTGCCTGAGGATTATTGCAGTGATATACATGAGCGACTGATCCTGTACAAACGCATGGCCAATTGCACTAGCGATGAGCAACTGGATGAAATGCACATTGAATTGACGGACCGCTTCGGCCTGTTACCGGATCCCGTCAAGGCATTGCTCGATTGCCACCGTTTACGTATCGCTGCAGCGCCGCTGGGAATCACCCGTGTTGAGGCAAGCAGCGAATCCATTCTGGTTCAATTTATGCCTAATCCCCCCGTCGATGCGGCAAAGATTGTCGCCCTTCTTCAGCGCAGTCGCGACTACCAGCTTTCCGGACCTGATCGATTGAAAATAAAAACGTGTATCGCGGGGGTGAGAGAACGGGTTGCGCGGATAATAGACTTGTTTACCGAATTGAGCACGTAGGATAGGGTGGAAAGTGACGCATTCTTAGTGATGGAGGCGGGAACGGGATATATCGAATTGCGCGTCGTTCCCGGGGACATTGATTTAGCGATCTGCAGCCCTTATTTCAATCGCTGTTTTTCGGAATAATGCTGCTGAATTTTTGACAGTATTTGTCCGTTAAGTAACCTTTATCCGGAACTCCGTCCAATGACCCTTCTAAAGAGCATTAAGAGCAAACTCGTGGTGTTCGCCAGCATGGCTAAGCTGATCCCGTCGCTGGGGCTCGGATTAAGGAGCATTAAAAGCAAACTTGTGGTGTTCGGCACCATGGCTACGCTAATCCCGTCGCTGGGGCTCGGATTATTGACATTCAGGCAGAGTGAAGCGCAGATCAGCGCCAACGTCACGCGCGAGCTTCGCGCTCTCACGGATTATGCGGGCCGAGAAATAGAATTCTGGCTCGACAGGCGTGTACATGAAGCGCACGTTACCGCAGCATCCGGGGCGGTCATCGAAGCATTATCCGTGTCTTATCAGCGCCGCGCGGATATGTCAGCCAAATATCCGGGAGCCCTCGCGCATTACCTGCAGTCTGTTCAGGGAAAGCTTGATGCGATACGGGAATTAACCGTGATGAACGCATCCGGAAAAATTATCGCCAGCAGTGCCGAAAAACCCGCGGGAGCAACGTTCCCCGATGAATGGCCGCAAAACTCGGTCACGGAAGGCCTTGTGATCGCGCCTCCTCACTGGAACGAGCAGTACAACACTGCGACGCTCAGCGTCGCGGTCCCGATATTGTCATACGACAACGTATTGATGGGCGCCCTGGTAGCCGTGCTTGACCTGCGCAACCTGCAACCCCATTTGAAGAGTTCCGCAATATCGCCGCCCGGCGAAATATTTCTGCTGGATTTAGCGGGTCGGATTCTCATCGGCACCCAGACAGAGGGGGGTACACTAGTTCAACTCGATGCTCCACTGTTGCGGGATCTTCTCGCACGCCCTGGCGAATCCCTGGTCTTTGAGGGATTGACACACCGTGAAGTAATAGGTCTGGCCAATGTCTCCCGTGAATTCTCCCTTACCATTCTGGCGGAACGCGACCGGGCGGCGGTCTATGGCGCCTGGATCGAGTTGCGCAATATGTTCTTGATACTGATCGGCACACTGGTTTTGATAGTAGCCGCCGCAGCATTCGAGATGGGTCGCTCGATCGTCGTGCCACTGCAGCGTCTTATGCGTGCGGCGGACCGGATTGCAGATGGCGATCTGGAAGTGCGGCTCTCCGCGACACGGAACGATGAGATCGGTCATCTCACGAAGGTATTTGATCAGATGGCAGACAGATTACGCCGAAACCATGCCGAAATCATGGCGGCCCATGAAGCCATGCAACAACAAAACCAGGTGCTTGAAACACTCTCGATTACCGATAGCCTCACGGGCCTCTATAATCGCAACAAGCTCGATGCCATCCTGACCGATCAACTCGCCCGATTCAAACGCACGCACCGTCCCTTTGCACTGCTAATGCTGGATATCGACCACTTCAAGACACTCAATGACACATATGGCCATATTACCGGCGATAAAATCCTGGCCAAAGTTGCACAAATACTTCTCCAGTCGATTCGCAGTATTGATTATGCGGCGCGCTATGGCGGCGATGAGTTCATCATCATCCTGGTCGAGACTTACATCGACCAGGCTGTCAAAACCGCTGAGCGCATCCGCACGCATGTGGAAAACCTGACCTACCGAGCTGGAAAATCGGCGATATCAATCACGGTGAGTATCGGAGTCGTGGAGTGCCAACCCGACGACAGCACAACGACAGCTGTATTCTCCCGCGCCGACAATGCACTTTATGAGGCCAAGCGCGCAGGCCGCAATCAGGCATATTTCTCCCGCTAAATCTTATTTGGCAACCATTTCGCTCCCAGGGAGCACCTGCGCCTCCACCAACGTACTGAATATCCATCCCGATCGCCCATCGGCGGTAAGAATTTGCAACCATTCTCCTCTATAGGCCTCCGCCGTCATTATCGACTCTTTTTTCAGCACCCCTAGAATCGGAGCCTTCAGCCCCGGTTTTTCACGCAACTTACTGTTGACACTGGCACGCAGCGGAATGGGTACCTGGAACAGGACGGTGACGTGGTGTGGGTCCGAAGCTTTGCGCTCGCGGTTGTTCCTCATCATGTTGATGAATTCGCGCGCTTGAGAGGCGTAATCCATTGCGGCGGCATAATTGTCTACTGCATATGCGGTAGCCGCCGCGTCCAGCAAGCGCTGGGCCTGGGCTTGCAGAATCAGTTCAGAATCCGTAAAGGAGGAAGACTTCAGGTTTTCCATGACCATTTCAACCTCTGCAATGGTAGAGGCGGCGGCAGGACGGGTGGCAAGCCGCCTGAGCCTGACTTGAGCATGCGCGGCGCGGTTGCTGGTTTCCTGCAACGTCTTCTGCTGATCCTGCTGCCGCACTTCCTGACTGCGAATATAGACCTCTTTCTCTGCCAGCAGCTTCTGCAGGCGTTGAATCTCCTGCTGCTGCGCCTTCCTTTCTGCCCGCAGATTGCTGCAGCCGAACTCAAACTTTGCCATTTCACGGGTGAGAGGAAAACTTCCTGTGGCCTCGGGTGCGGGCGAAGGCACTTTCTGGATATGGCTGCACGCCGCGATATTCATACCAATAAGCACGAATACGACTCGAGCGGATATTTTCTCCGGCCACATTTTCAGATATCTGTAAAGTCTGAGGGCCTGTCTGAGTAATTGCACGATTTTTCAACTCCGATTCTTATATAGAAATACTTTGGGATGATGATTATTACCCGAGATCAGACGCACGTCTGAAAGAACCAATTGTGCGATCTCCGGTTTTAACACGTTCCCGATGATCAATCGAAACTGGAAAAGCTGATATCAGGATTAGGATTATATAACCCTGAAAAGCAGGCTTCTTCGAGAATCAGCCCGGGTTCACATCATTGTTCGAGGGATGGCAAGCGGATCAGGATAGGGAGAGAATGCTTATGGAAGTTATTGGAGATTGATGGCAAAATGCCGGGTTTGTGAGAAATATCCGCTTCCGCTAAAAACACCCGCTTCTTTCAAGCTTTACAGGCGGTAACTGATTGACTTTGATTGCCGCCACCCGCATACAGGGGCAAGGCTCTAACTGCTCCACGCCCATTCGCAGGAAATGCCACTGGCCACTACCGAACAGAGTTCCTTCGGCTTTCCTTGCACGGCTGTTGAACATTCTTGACAATAAATTGGAACAACAAACATGAACCTCATCATACAAGGACTCGAAATCCAGAACAGCGATTTAAGGGAACTGGCGAAACTGGTCGACGCAAACCATATCGAACGTATCACGGGTCAAGCCTTCCGGCTTAAAAGTGCAACCCGGCGGGAAGAAGTGGCCGCATATTGTGCTGAAGCCGGCCTTGATTTTGCTTTCGTCGACCCATCGGCGCGGTTATCCGATTTCGGTCTGGTTGCAATGGATATGGATTCGACCCTGCTCGCGATCGAATCCATTGATGAGATCGCGGATATGCGGGGCGTAAAGGCGCAGGTCGCGGAAATTACCCAGAGGACCATGCGCGGAGAAATCGTCTTTGCCGAAAGCCTGCGGCTCCGAACTGCCTTGCTGGAGGGACTGGATGAAGACGCCCTGCAGCGGGTATATGACGAACGGGTTCGATTGAGCCCCGGAGCGGAAAAAATGCTGCAACGCATGAAATCCGCCGGTCTCAAAACCATGGTCATTTCCGGTGGTTTCACTTTTTTTACCGACAGAGTAAAAACCAGGCTGGATCTCGACTATGCCGCGGCCAATCACATTGAGGTTTTAAACGGCAAACTGACAGGCAAGGTGTTGGGAGATATCATCGGGGCGACCGGAAAAGGCGAAGTGCTGAAAAAAGTGCGCGAAGAACTGGGACTGAAGCGGGAGCAGGTCATTGCCATCGGCGATGGAGCCAATGATCTCAAAATGATGGAGGAAGCAGGCGTCAGCATCGCTTATCATGCAAAACCCGTTGTGCAAGCGAAAGCTACTTACTCGCTCAACCACGTCGGGCTTGATGGCGTCATTAATCTGTTTGAGTGATGGCAGAAGGAGACCGGACAAAACGTGCCGGTCTGTTTACGAGTCTAATAACTGAACGCAGCCTCGACCAGGTATGTGCGTTGCGGATAGGGGTGAAACACCCAGGCCTTATCGTTGTTGAGGTTGCTGATGCCAAATGAAAAACGGCTTTTCAGGCCGTTCTGAAACTTGTACCGATAGCTGGTCTTGAAGTCCATGAAGAAGAAATCACTCTGGGAGCCGAATACGTTGTTTATATGATCCCCGTTGTCTAGATCATTGAATGAATCGCTGGTGTAGCGGCCGGAAAGCGAGATATCCCATGCCTCAGTCATATGATAAGTGCCGAAAAAATTGGCTCGCCAATGGGGAAGGCGGATGCGCTGCTTGCCGGTCAGTTCGAAACTGTCCGGTCCCTCCGTTCCAGAGGGGGGCGGTATATGATTGGGGGCTGTGTAATTGATCCGAGGTCCCCTATCTACCTTGGCATTCATCCATGTGCCGTTGAACATGAAGTCAAACTTCGATCCCAGGATCCGGCGCTGCTCATAGATTAGTTCGACCCCCGTGGTGCTGGTCTGGTCTATATTCTGGAACGAGTTCTGTGTCACCCTACCAAAAAGTGTCTGCACCTGCTGGATAGCATCCTTGATGTCGTCGCGGAAGGCGTTCACTCGAACATAGCCCTTAGGCAGCCCATATTCCACCATCAAGTTGTGGTGTGTCCCGTTCTCCGGCCTAAGGGTCGCGTTGGCGGTAACTATGCTGGTAGGAGAGCTCAGAGACTGGAACAGCTCCGCAATGACAGGAAACCGGTGGGCCCGTCCGAATGAATAGCGCAGTTTCCATGCCCCCGGCTCGTAGCCTAGCGAGACCTTGGGCGACAGCGCCGAGATGTTCCGGTCGGGCACGGCGATGGCACCTTGATTGCTGCCCACGACCCCATCAGAAGCAGCCCACCACTCCTGGCGTACTCCCGCGGTAACATCCCATTGTGGCAGGAAGCGAAAGGCAGATTGCGCGAAAAATGCATGCATCGAGGTCTGGCCATCATTATTGCGATTAGCCTGTAACGGACCACGGGTAAGGGTTGCGTAGTCGGCCAGCTGATATTGTCGGAAGCTCAGGTTGTATTGATCGAAATGGTATCCGGCCAGAAACGATACTTTTTCATTTCCCAACAGCGCAGGTGTACCCAATTTGAGGTCGTAGTTTAGCCAGCTGAATTTGCGAAAATCCTGGAGTTGGCCCGCGCCGATATCAGCTGGATCATTCTGATTGAAAAAGGCGGTGGCACGGATGTCTTTCAAAACGTCGAAATGACTGATGGTCGTATCGATATTCCAGTCAGGGGTCAGGGCACCGCGGAGCGACAAGCCCAGATTCAGCGTCTCACGCTTGTCCTGGCTGCCTCCAAAACCGGATTGGATGACATCGAATCGGGTTCCATCCAGCGAAGCATTGCCGGATACAGCGCAAGTCGGAGGGTTACTTGGATTACACGGATTAGGTCCACCCCAGTAAGGCTGTCCGGAAACTTGCGATAGGTAATTACGGGGCCGGTTTCCATTACGTGTACGATCTTCATAAGCGACCGTGAACAGAGCCTGAAGCTCCGAAGTTATGTCATACCCGAATTTACCCTTGAACAGATGAGTATTTACCTTTTCAGGTCCGGTATCGCCATAGATGATGCTGGGCGTCCCGCGCGCATCCGGGGTTCGGATCCCACCGCTTACCGAAGTTCCTCCGGGAGTGTCGAATAATCCGGTGTTGTCGATGAAATAAGACTGCGGATGGCTCTGCGCTTCCAGCCGGTTGTAGGCAAGAAATACCGTAAACTTGTCCTGAATCCGATTACCGTACGAGACATACTGCCGGTCGCCTATGAACGTCCCTTTGTCCGGCCCATAAATTTTGAACGGCTGAATGAAAAGACTGCTCTCGACGTAGAATTCCTGCTTGTGCGGCATGCGCGTTTTTATGTTGACGACACCGCCAATCGAGTTGCCGCTGTACTCAGCCGAGAAGGGGCCATACACGACATCGACGGAATCAATCTCGTTCGGTCCCACCAGCGACCAGCGCGGCGCACCATTGAAAGATGCCTGCAGGAAGTTGTGCAAAGGCAGACCGTCCGCATAAACCATGTTGCGCGCAGTCGAGAACATATCCGCACCGCGGATGCCCAGAACACCGTTGGGATCACCCACGTAGCGCTGGCGGATTTGCAGGCTGGGCATGTACTTGAGCACTTCTTCCGTGGTCTGCGCATTCTGCCGCTCGATCTGGGCCCGCGTCACGCGTGTCGAGGGGGAAGTAAAGTGCGTATCCCGCTCCATCTCGCCGGTGACAACCATTTCCTTGAAGACGGTTTCTTTTTGAACCACCGGCGTATCATCTTTCTTCTCCTTGCTGCCCTTGTTCTCCCTATCCTCCTTACCCTCTCTATCCTTATCCGGTTTGCCGCTGCCACCGGTTTCATCGATCTGCGGTTGACCGGAAGCCGTTGCGGCTGTCGTTTCTGCGACCAGAGTTCCCGAGCCTGTCTCACTTCCCGCCAGTGAAACGGGTGCATCCGCCTGCGGGGGGTTCATGGATGAACTGTTGCCCACCAGGTGAAATGGAATACTTTTCTGGGAAAACTGTTTCGGCTGCTCTATCTCTTGAACCGCCCACGCTGGTGCTGGCGAGACGCAAAGTAGACCAACCAGAGCAAAAGGAATCCGTTTCATGACCTGAATTATCTTTCTCGATTTATTTTATTATTGATAAGCACAGCCATGCCGGATGCTTACACTCATTTTCCGCGCTACGCATCCGCTGCTCGTTGTCTATACAGAAAAAGGAATTGGGATTAACCGGAATATCGAGCGATCACCCGCTCGATCGGTAAAATACGCAGGCCTTCTTTTGCAGTATTCCAGACGATCAGAACTTTCCTGTTATCGATCAGCGGCACAGGGTAGTCGCTCGCGCCAACGGATTCCATCAGGCGCATCGGCTCACTCCAGGATTCACCACTATCATTCGAGTACATCATCTTTGCGGAATAAGCGTTTCCATCGAATTCGCGCCAGGTAAGGATGACGGTTTCCCCATGGGCAACCACCGAAGCATGGTTTGCCTGCGCGTCTGCGTTGCCTATCGGCCTGGGTTTCGATTCCCAACTGCCATCGATCCGCTTATAGAACAGCCCCTGGCTTGCCGCGCCATTTGTGAACCAGACGAGATGCAACTGCCCCCTTCGGTCCGTCGCAAGGCTTCCCCCATTGTGAGGACAGGCGTCTATCTGCCATTCGTCGCGAGCAACCCTTCTTACGCCCCCCTTATCGAGATTGACGATGGCAAAATCGCGCGTATTGGCGCCAAAAATATTCCGCAGTAAAACGACTGGTCCGTCCCTGGTCCAGGTAAGCGCGGTCCGACAACACTCGCATGTATGTTCCTGGATTCTTCGATTCCGCCCAAAACTCTCGCCATTGTTGAACGATTGCGCGGTATAGAGCGATACACCCCGGTACTCTTCGCCTTTTTCCCTGGCTGCATCGCGATCCCTGGCGTCCAGCCAGGCAACCATCACCCTGCCGTCCCCGTCGATTGCCAGAGAGTCGAAGCGGTGGCTGGTGACGCGACCATCGTCATTGAGGGTAATAGGTACCGAAAACGTCCGGCCCGAGTCGATGGAACGCGAAAATCTCACATTGCCGGAATATTTCTGCGGAAGAACCTGGGTCCAGGTTACAAGTACGTTGCCATCGCGCGCCACCTCGATCTTGGGACGGTTCTCGCCATCGATGGATATGTTTTCCGGTTCAGGTGTTACGACTGCGGGTTCGGAAAAACTGCTCCCGCCGTCTTCCGACCAGGAAACCAGCAAACGCTGGTCGACAACCCTCGCCAACCATAACCGCCCATCCTGATCCAGCGTCACCCCCACCGCCAACGTGGTCTTGGTGGATTTTGGAGAATGCATTGCCGGATGATGATGGATTTCCCCGGTCGAATGCGGCTCTGCTGCAACAACAGCCGGGGAAACAAGCGATGCCAGAAAAAAGAGTCTGGCAAAACGGGGGATGGCAAACATCGACTTCCTCATGGAATAACCACACAAGAATAATCGATTTCGGAAAGGGTGGGAATGTGACAAATTGTCGCACCTGAAGAGCTTTCGGGCATTTTCGAAATGAAGAGTCTTGCAATCCTCCGCTACAGGTGTTGCCAGCAAAATCGGGATGATCAGGAGTCAGGAGGGGACTCCTCCCTCACCCATTTCTGCACGACCAGACTCCCTACCATGTCCCCCTCGACATTGACCGCGGTGCGGAATGTATCCAGCAAGCGGTCGACAGGCAGCAGAATGGCGATAGCCTCCGCCGGCAAGCCGACCGATTGCAGCACGACCACCATGGTGACCATTCCCGCACTGGGTATGCCGGGAGCACCCATGGCCGCCAGCATCGCGGTCAAAAATACAATGGCCTGTTGTGCGAGATTGAGTTCTATCCCGACAAGGTTGGCAACGAACAATGCCGCCACGGCCTCGTACAAAGCGGTGCCATCCATATTCAGTGTCGCACCCAATGGGATGACAAATCCGGCAATGTCGCGTTTGACGTGCAGGTGCTGCTCTACGCAGCGTAACGTGACGGGTAAAGTGGCCGAACTGGAACTGGTCGCAAAAGCTGTTATCAGTGCTTCGCGTGCGCCGCGCCAGAATTTGAGCGGTGTCATTCCCGTGACCAGATAAAGAATCAGCGGAAGCACTACTATCCCGTGCAACAGAGTGACTCCAATCACCAAAACGATGAACTCGACCAACGTGGCAAGCAAAACCATGTCCTGTGTGGCAGCGAGTTTTACCAGCAGCCCCATGATGCCGAGCGGAGCAAGGCGCATGATCCAGCCAACCAGCATCAGCATCAGCTCCAGCAGCTCCTGCAGCAGTATGAGGATATTGGCATAGCGCTCCCCGCCCACCACCATTGCAATGCCCAGCAAGAGTGCGAAAACGACTACTGCGAGCACATTACCCTGAGCCAGAGCTGTCATGGGGTTCTGAAACAGCGAATGAAGCAGTTGCGCAATAAACTCCGTTAAAGGCATCTGCCCGGCCTGAAACTTCTGCATGTCATCCTGGAACATTGCAAGCTGCAACCCTTCTCCGGGACGGACAATGTTGGCGGCGGTCAAACCCAGCAGAACAGCCAGTGCCATCGAAAGCAGGAAAAAACCAAGCGTTGCTTTCCATACCTTATGCATCTGCTGGTGCACCCGCAAGTTGGCCACGCCCACTGCGATCGATGTAAACACGAGCGGAATGAGCACCATTTTCAGCAAGTCGATAAACAGCGTTCCCAGCAGCTCGGCGGCATACAGCCCGGCCTGGAAGGTAGCTGACTCTTCATCGAGCAGGGATAAACCCAGACCCAGGAAGAGTCCGGCGAATACGCCCCATAATATCTGGGTATTGAGTGAAGTTTTTTTCATCGATGTTTTTACGATTGCGCTGCTATGTGCGCACGCGTACAGACGCTTCCGGGATGACGCGCAAGGATAACGCGTCCAGTCCTGAGCTGGAAGCAGAGTATGCACTGTCCATGAGTGCTGGCGGAGGATGGTCGAAAATCGTTATTATTGACCACTTTCTCCTGGGGTGGATGAAATGGGGCTGAGGTATCCACGCTTACGCGCTCATAAATCATCAGCGCTATAATTCCATCATGATTTCCGGCTCCTCGATTCCATATCTGATTCCCCCATTCATAGCGTTTATCGTGTCGCTAGGGATGATTTCGTATCTGATCAGGGGGAATATTCTCAAGGTACTGGATCAGCCGAATTCCCGATCGCTGCACACCCGTCCCGTTCCTCGCACAGGAGGTCTGGGACTGATATCGGGAGTTCTCATTTCCTGGGCGTTTCTGCCTGTCAGGCCGGCATTGTTGATATGGGTAGCGATCGTGCTGCTGGTAACGATATCTTTCGCCGATGATGTCCGCGGCTTGCCTGTATGGCCAAGACTTGCCATGTATATGGGACTGGGAGCCTGGTTCTCCGCCATGACCCTCGCCGCTACTCACGGCTGGGTTGTCGCGGTAGCAGCCACGCTTGCCGTTACCTGGATGCTCAACCTCTATAATTTCATGGATGGTTCGGATGGATTGGCAGGCGGCATGACCCTGATCGGTTTCAGTTGCTATGGGGCGACTGCATGGGTTTCCGGAAACGAGGCCTTTGCGATTGCCAACTTCTGCATTGCCGCGGCAGCAGCGGCTTTTCTATTGTTTAATTTTCATCCCGCGCGCATTTTCCTGGGGGACGCCGGCTCGATTCCGCTCGGATTCCTTGCTGCGGCCTTGGGTATGACGGGATGGATGAATGGGTGTTGGCCCCTGTGGTTCCCCGTGCTCGTATTTTCGCCGTTTATTGTCGATGCTTCCGTCACATTGATAAAGCGCGGGCTGCGGGGAGAGAAAGTCTGGCAGGCGCATCGGGAGCATTATTACCAGCGCCTGGTGCGCAGCGGCCTGGGCCATCGCAATACAGCTCTGATCGGTTACATTCTCATGGCGGCCTCAGCGCTCAGCGCCCTCTGGACAGTCCGGCAACACACTAGCGTTCAGTTCGGGATGGTAACGGCATGGATCGCAGTTTATTTCATCATGATGCGCCTTTGCGATCGCCATTTGCGGCAGGGCGCTGACGGTTCATAACATGCCGACACCCAAACTCAACATAAGAACGGTTATTGCATTCGGGCATGATGTTGTAGCTGCTGCTATCGCCTGGTCGCTGGCTTATCTGTTCCGCTTCAATTTCGAGATACCCTTCGTTTATCTGGCATCTTTAGAAGAGATCCTGCCGTGGGTGGTCCCGATACACGCGGCGGCCTTCTTATTCTTCGGCCTTTATCGTGGACTCTGGCATTACGCAAGCCTGCCTGATCTGCGGCGCATCCTGTTCGCCGTATCCGCCTCGGCCACAGCCGTTCCATTGGTGCTATACATGTTGCAGATACTGGTCGGTGTTCCCAGAACGGTGCTGATACTGGCTCCCATCCTGCTGCTGTTCATCATGGGAAGCAGCCGTCTCGCTTACCGGTTCTGGAAGGAACACCGGCTCTACAGCCAAAGTAAAGCGGGGGGCAATCTCGTCCTGGTGATGGGAGCAAGTGATGCTGCCGTTGGCCTGGTAAAAGAGTTGGCGCGCAATGTGGAATGGCGCGTCGCAGGTTTCCTTGATGATGATCCGGCCAAGCAGGGGCTGATGCTGCACGGATTCAAAGTACTGGGCCGCATAAACGATCTGCCGGTGGTAGCCCGGAAACTGGGTGTCGCGCACGCCATCATCGCCCTCACCTCCTCCACTTCAGAGCGCCGCAAATCCTATCGCGCCCGCTCTGACCGCCGCCGTCCCGACCGCCTCCTGCGCGACCGCCGGCGGGCCTTGCAAATGTGTGCGGCGGCAGGGGTAAAGGCCTTGACCGTCCCTTCCTATAACGACCTGATCAGCGGCAACATCAAGGTGTCGCAAATCCGGACAGTCGAGCCGGAAGATCTGCTGGGGCGGGATCCCGTCGTGCTGGATAACGATGGGCTTCACGATTTGCTGACCGGAAAAACTGTGCTGATTACAGGCGCGGGTGGTTCGATCGGATCGGAATTGTGCCGGCAGATCGCCAAATTCACCCCGGCCCAACTGGTGCTGTTCGAATTGAATGAATTTGCGCTATACAGCATAGAGCAGGAATTCCAGGCTGATTTCCCCGAGATTCCCATGATATTCGCCATTGGTGATGTCAAGGATGAAGCGCGGCTGTCCCAGGTATTCCTGCAATACAGGCCAGCTCTCGTGTTTCATGCTGCCGCCTATAAGCATGTGCCCCTGATGGAACAGGAAAATGCATGGCAGGCAGTGTTGAACAACGTCCGCGGAACCTATGTGCTGGCGCAAGCCGCGATCCGGTACGGGGTGGAGAAATTCGTACTGATTTCGACCGACAAGGCCGTCAACCCCACCAATGTCATGGGCGCGAGCAAGCGCCTGGCTGAAATGGTGTGCCAGGCGTTACAGCAGTCGATTGCATCCCCTGACAGTCCTGCCGAAAATGTCTCCGGCAGAATTGTTTCGGGTGGCAGGCTCGAAAGGAGGCAGGAGCCGCGATTTGTCATGGTGCGTTTCGGTAACGTGCTGGGCAGCGCAGGCAGCGTGATTCCCAAGTTCCGGGAGCAGATTGAAAAAGGGGGACCGATAACGGTAACCCACTCGGAAATCACTCGTTATTTCATGTCCATACCTGAAGCAGCGCAGTTGGTGCTACAGGCGGGGTTGATGGGCGGCAAGCGGCGTGGGGACGAAATTTTCGTGCTGGATATGGGTGAACCGATCAAAATCGCCGATCTTGCGAGAGATCTGATCCGTCTTTCCGGATTGAGCGAGGATGAAATAAAAATTGTCTACAATGGCTTGCGTCCCGGCGAAAAACTCCATGAAGAACTGTTGGCGGATGACGAAAATACGCTTCCCACACCCCACCCCAAATTGCGTATCGCACAGGCGCGCCAGGTAGACAAAAAATGGTTGGCGGCTCTGATAGCATGGCTTGACGAGCATCCGGCCCTGAGTGACGAAGAAGTCAGGCGGGAACTGCCCAGATGGGTTCCGGAATACTCGAGCGCGGAATCAATTGCTCCTGTTTCCCAAGTGCTCCAATCCCGTATTGCATAGGCGTTGCTTCTCGTTGCATTGCCATTGCAGCTTTTGATCAAACTTCTGCTCCAGATCGGAGTATTGATAAAGAATTGCAGCTATCTTCCCGTTCATCTCTGTCAATTACCACATGATGAAAACCAGAATCACTATTATCGGTGGCGGCTTTGCTGGACTAAACTTAGTCAAGCATTTGGCTGGGAAAGAGGAATTTGATGTAACGCTGGTTGACATGAATAACTACCACCTTTTTCCTCCGCTTCTGTACCAGGTTGCGACCGGCTTCCTAGACGTGTCCAATATCGCATACCCCTTCCGAAAATTTTTCCATGGCAAGGAAAACATTCACTTCCGGCTGGGCAAATTGCAAAAGGTGATGCCGGAAGACAACAAGGTGCTGCTGTCCACGGGTGAGTTGGCCTACGATCATCTTGTTCTCGCCACGGGCACCGAGCCCAATTATTTTGGTATCGAAAATATCCGTCGGGCTGCGCTGCCCATGAAGACGGCAGATGATGCTATAGAAATACGAAATTACATGCTTCAAAAAATGGAAGAAATAACTATTGAGCCTGATGAAATGAGAAGGAAAAAACCGTTTTCGGTCGTAATTGCCGGGGGTGGCCCGACGGGAGTTGAAATTGCGGGCATGTTGGCAGAGATGCGCAAGAAAATCCTGCACAGGGATTATCCTGAATTGACTGGTCTCCAGCCACGGATTCACCTTGTTGACAGTGCACCCGCTCTATTGGGCGCTATGAGCGTTCAATCGCAAAAATATACCTACGAAGTGCTGCTGAAAATGGGCGTTGAAATACATCTGGATGCCCAGGTGAAGGATTACATAAACAGTACCGTGATTTTCTCCGACGGAAAAACCATAGAGACGCAAATCCTGCTGTGGACAGCAGGCGTGACTGCGAGGATATTCGAAGGCCTGCCCCAGGAATGTTATGGACGAGGTAACCGCCTGCTGGTGAATGAATATAACAAAGTCAGCGCAACAGGGAACATCTACGCCATAGGCGATACTTGCCTGCTGACCTCGGATAGAAATTTTCCCCAGGGGCATCCCCAGCTCGCGCAAGTAGCGCTTCAGCAAGGCAGAAATCTGGCTGCCAATCTTGTTGCCATCATCCGTAACCAACCTTTGACATCGTTTACGTACAATGACAAAGGATCGCTGGCTATTATCGGCAGAAACAAGGCCGTGGCAGACTTTCCCACACCCGCCTTGCATCTCAAGGGGTTCATGGCATGGGTAATCTGGTTATTTGTACACCTTTTTTCTCTTGTCACCTATCGCAACCGGTTTATGACACTAACAAACTGGGCAGTTGCTTTTTTCACCAAAGATCAATCATTGAGAATGATTATCAGGCCTCGATCAGATCAATAGAGCAGCAGAATGGAATGATTGCACAACGCCTGTTGACGACGATGAGAACGCGCAGGCTCTATCCCCACGGGTTGCAGCGAAGTCGATATCCTTTGTGATTCAGGGTTGGCCCTTGGAACTCATGATTTAACTATAAGAGCTGGTTATAGGAATATGGGAATATGGGAACCCGGATTCATCTAAACTGCTGATAATCCGGCTTCTTATTGAAGCAGGACAGGTATATCAGGTTGATTCTCGGTTTGACGACTGCCAGAAACGTTGGCCTTCTTCCTCAGTCAGAATTGACTTGCTCACGCACTATATCGGGAGAGTGAACGCAGTCATCTCGAACTGAAAACGAAATCCTGTTCGGCATGTACGGGATAATTCCTCTTTTTGCCTATCTATAGTTAATGCTTAAAAAGTGATCTCACTTCACAGAGGGATTAACGAATGGTAGTGCGAGCACCTAAAAACCCGGCTTCCTGCTTTTCAACCACGCCTCAAAATCACTTGGCATCATTGGTTTGGCGTATAGATAGCCTTGGCTTTCCGCGCAATTGATGTCTTGAAGAAAGCGAGCTTGCGCTTCTGTCTCTACACCTTCCGCCATTACACGTAAGC